>NZ_JBRRBV010000024.1:0-41362 GCF_056756445.1 Stenotrophomonas sp. STEN225
GATGGCGCCATCGAGCTTACAGGGACGTACTTGCAGCGTCCCCTGCATGGCCCACCCGCCCGGCCAAACACGCGATCCGCTCTACGCGACCAACCACGAGGGGCTCAGCCGTTCGCCGCCAACTCAACATCCAGCGCGCGCAGGCGATCCACCGTGCCGACGTCGGTCCAGCGCCCGCGATGGTGCTGCCCCATCATCAATCCCTGCGCCATGAAGTGCTTCTGCAGTGGCACCACCGAGAACTTCGGCGGCAGCCGCTCGCTGCCCGGCGCATCACCAATCACCGTGCGCCAGTCGGCCACGATTGAAGGGCGGTACACGCCGATGCCGGCATAGGTCAGGCACGGTCCTTCGCGGTCATGGTGCAGCAGGCCCTGTGTGTCCAGCCGGTAATCACCGTGCGGATGCTGCGTGGGGTTGTCGACCAGCACCAGATGCGCCTGGCCCCGCGGCTCGCGCGGTAGTGTGGCGAAATCGAAATCGGTCCAGATGTCGCCGTTGACCACCAGGAACGGATCCTCACCCAGTGCCGGCAGAGCATTGAGAATGCCTCCGCCGGTCTCCAGCGGGGTATCGCCTTCATGCATGAAGTGCAGGCGCACACCCCATCGGCTGCCATCGCCGAGCATCGCCGGGAATTGTTCCGCCAGCCACGCGGTATTGACCACGATATCGCGCACGCCGCAGGCGGCCAGGCGCTCCAGGTGCCAGACGATCAGCGGCTTGCCGGCCACTGCGAGCAGCGGCTTGGGTGTGTGCAGGGTCAGCGGGCGCATGCGTTCGCCCAGGCCGGCGGCGAAGATCAGCGCCTTCATCGGGCCACGCGCATCGGTGTGCCGAGCTCGGCCAGCGCCGGCTTGATGCGTGTGTCCAGCAGCTGCCGCAGGGGGGTCAGCTCGCGGTAGCGCGGCAGTACTTCGTCCAGATAGGTGATGAAGCGCGGCGCATCGTCCAGGTAATGACCCTTGTTGTCGCGGTAACGCAGGCGGCAGAACAGGCCCAGGATCTTCACGTGGCGCTGGATGCCCATCCAGTCCGCGTCACGCAGGAAGGTCGCACGGTCGGGCACCGGCAGGCCCGCAGCGTGCGCGCGCGCGTGGTACTGCGCGAGCCACTCGTCCACGCGCTGCAGCGGCCAGCTCAGGAACGCGTCCTTGAACAGGCTCACGGCATCGTAGGCGATCGGGCCCCGCACCAGATCCTGGAAATCCAGCACGGCCGGACCGTCGGCAACGGGCATCAGATTGCGCGGCATGTAGTCGCGGTGGGTCATCAGCTGCGCCTGGCCCAGTGCGTTGTCCATCAACCGGCGATGGACCAGCTGCAGGCCCTCGATTTCGCCGCAGTCCAGCTGCAGGTTGAGATGGCGCTGCAGGAACCATTCGTCGAACAGGCCGGCATCGCGCTGCAGCAGGGCTTCGCCGAACTGGCCGAAGTCGGCCGGCACCGGGATCGCCTGCAGGCGCAGCAGCTGATCGATGGCGCGGCCGAACCATTCATCGGCGTTGCGCTCGTCGAGGATTCTCGCCAGGGTAGGACCGCCGAGATCCTCCAGCAGCAGGAAGCCGGCGTCCAGATCCTGCGCAAGCAGGGCCGGCACACGCAGGCCATGGTCGTGCAGCAGGCCGCGCATGCGCAGCCAGGGGCGGGGGTCTTCCAGTCCCGGCGGAGCATCCATCACGATGTGGCTGCCGCGTGTACCGGTGACGCGCCAGTAGCTGCGCATGCCCGCATCGACCGAGGCACGTTCAACCACGGCCTGTGCATCGCCAAGCTGGATACGGGCCCACTGCAGTCGCTGCGCGCTGCGCTGGGGATCGGAGGCGGGTTCGGTCATGCGGGCATATCCGGGCGCGCGGGGCGCGCCGACGTCGGGGACAGGAGGGAAAGGTGGGGCCGTTTCAGCGGCGACCGCTGAACAGGCGCAGGATCGCCAGCACGGCCACCGCGCCGACCACGGCGCCGAGGAATCCAGCCGGTTCGCCCGGGGCGTACCAGCCCATGTACTGACCAAACCAGCCGGCCAGCAGGGCACCGAGGATGCCCAGCACGATGGTCAGCAGGCAGCCCATGCGGTTGTTGCCCGGCATGAAGAAGCGCCCGAGCAGGCCGACGAAGAAGCCGACCAGCAGGATGTACAGCCAGCTGCTGCTGCCGAACAGACCATTCATGCGTGTGCGTTCCGCTTGAGAAGAACGCAGCCTAGCAAGGCCGGGCTGCGTCCGTCACGGTGTGCCGGATCAGCAGCAGCCGTGGTCGCCATGGCGCGTGCCGCTGTCGGCGGCCACCGGCGAACCACTGGTCTCGCCACGCAGGCTGGCGGCGTAGTGCTCGCTGATCACCTTGGACACGCAGGCGGTGACCTTCTTGCCCATCGGAATGTGCAGGAACTCGTTCGGGCCGTGCGCGTTCGAGTGCGGGCCAAGCACGCCGGTGATCATGAACTGGGCACCGGGGAACTTCTCGCCCAGCATGCCCATGAACGGAATCGAGCCGCCTTCGCCCATGTACATCGCCGGCTTGCCGAAGAAGGTCTGGCTGGCTTCGTCGATGGCCTTGGTCAGCCACGGCGCCATGGCCGGGGCATTCCAGCCGGTGGAGGCCTTTTCCAGATCCAGGGTGACCTGCGCGCCGTTCGGCGGATCGCGCAGCAGCGCTTCTTTCAGCAGCTCGCCGCAGGTCTTGCCATCGGCGGTGGGCGGCAGGCGCAGCGACAGCTTCACCGAGGTCTGCGGGCGCAGCACGTTGCCGGCCGATTCCAGCGGCGGCATGCCGCCGATTCCGGTGACCGACAACGCCGGGCGCCAGGTGCGGTTGAGCACCAGCTCGGTGAGGTCTTCGTTCATCGGGCGCAGGCCATCGACCAGCGGGAACTTCTCGAAGATGGCCGTATCGACCACTTCGGCGGCACGCTTGGCCTGTTCCTGGCGCTCGGCCGGGATTTCCACGTTCATGCCGTCGATCAGGATGCGGCCGGTGTCCTGGTCCTCGATGCGCGACAGCAGCTGGCGCAGCAGGCGGAAGCTGGACGGCACCACGCCGGAGGCATCGCCGGAATGCACGCCTTCGTTGAGCACCTTGACGGTGAAGTTGCCCCCGGTGAGACCGCGCAGCGACGTGGTGCACCAGAGCTGGTCGTAGTTGGCGCAGCCCGAATCCAGGCAGACCACCAGCGACGGCTTGCCGATGCGGTCGGCCAGATGGTCCACGTAGGCGGGCAGGTCGTAACTGCCGGACTCTTCACAGGCTTCGATCAGGACCACGCAGCGCGCGTGCGGCAGGCCCTGGGCCTGCAGGGCCAGCACGGCGGCCAGCGAACCGAAGATCGCGTAGCCATCGTCGGCGCCGCCGCGGCCATAGAGCTTGTCGCCACGCAGGACCGGGGTCCACGGGCCCAGGTCGTCGTCCCAGCCGGTCATTTCCGGCTGCTTGTCCAGGTGCCCGTAGAGCAGGATGGTGTCGTCGCCGGTTTCACTGCCGGTGGCGGGAATTTCCAGAAGAATCAGCGGGGTACGGCCTTCCAGGCGGACCACTTCGACCTTCAGGCCCGGCAGCTCCTGTGCCTTGGCCCAGGTCTCCATCAGGGTGACCGCCTGTTCCATGTAGCCGTTCTGCACCCAATTGGCGTCGAACATCGGCGACTTGTTGGGAATGCGGATGTAGTCGACCAACTGCGGGACGATTTCGCTGTCCCACTTGTCATTCACGAATTGGCCGAGCTTGGCGCTGTCCATCTGAAACTCCGGTTGCATGGCTGATCCAGCCATTCTACGCCTGCGCCGGGGGTAGGGTTTTTCCTACATCACGTCGGGTATTTGGCTGGCTTTTAGAAATCCACGAAACCGATAGTCTGTGTGTATGTGGTGACGGACACTGTTCCTACCGACGGGATTGCCGGTCGGGGCGGCCAGAACCACAAGGAGTTATACGTCGTGCCTTGGTTAGTCGTGTTGAGGGCACTGGTACTGGCAATGGGGATCGCAGGGGCGCATGCCGCCGAACCGATCGACATCAACCGGGCCGATGTCCAGGCGCTGCAGCAGGGATTGACGATGGTCGGAGCCAGGAAGGCTGCGGCGATCGTCGAGCACCGGCGCAGACACGGGCCCTTCAAGCGCGTCGAGGATCTGACGCAGGTGAAGGGGATAGGGACAGTGATCGTCGAACGGAATCGACAGCGGATCACCGTAGGCGACAGGCTGTTGCCCGCGGATCCGGTACCCGGATCGGTACCGGTGCGGACCGTACCAAGGCGTTGACAACAGGAATCGTCGGGACCCGCAGGAGGCCGGTCCACCGGGCACCGCCAGGGAGGCTGTGTTCACCGACCGTCGCAGGATGCGGCACCAATCACCAGGACGGTGGCATCACAGACCTGTGGAAGGGGCTGAGATACAAGCAGGACAGACGCGGCCGCGTGCAGGATGCAACGCCACCCCCACTTCGCAGGACGCGCGGGGGAGGCAGCAGGCCGACAAGGACGTGACGATTGCCCGGTACGACACAGGGTTGTGTCGCCGGGCATTCTCTTTTGGCGCGTTCGCTACGGCGCGATGGTGTACGGTGACCGCTTCGCATGGAATGGAACCTCCGCTGGATGCGTCTGCACCGTCCGTCCCTGATGCTCTCCCTTGTCCTGGCACTGCCGCTGACCGTGCAGGCCGGGCCGCCGTCTTCGCACTCGACCGACCCGTCCGGGCCGGTGGCCGCCGAACGCGGGCCTACTGATCTCAAGCCGGGCGAATTCCTCTGGCATCCGGAGATTTCCCCGGCCGGCCCGATCGTGCTGGTCGTCAGTCTGGACGAGCAGCGCGCCTACGTGTATCGCAACGGGATCGCCATCGGGCTGACCACGATCAGTTCGGGCAAGGCGGGACACGAGACGCCGACCGGGGTGTTCACGATCCTGCAGAAGGACAAGGACCACCGCTCCAACCTCTATAACAGCGCACCGATGCCGTACATGCAGCGGCTGACCTGGGACGGCATCGCCCTGCATGGCGGCAGCCTGCCGGGGCATCCGGCCTCGCATGGATGCGTACGGCTGCCCCAGGCGTTCGCGCAGAAGCTGTTCAGCGAGACCCGGCGCGGCGATACGGTGGTGGTGGCCGATGCCAAGAGCGCGCCGATGACGCTGGCCTATCCCGCCGTACTGGCGCCAGTCAACGCGCGCGGCGAGGCCCTGCCCGAGACCACCGACGGCAGTGTGGCGGCGGCCTGGTGGAACGACAGCGCGGCGCCGGCCGGGCAGGTCGGCATCCTGGTCAGCCTGCACGACCAGCGGCTGTACGTCCTGCGCGACGGCGTGATGATTGGCGAATCGCCGCTGAAAGCCGACGCGCTGCCAGCCTTCCAGGGCACCACGCTGTTCGTGATGGGGCAGGGCTACAGCGATGTTCCCAGCCCGCTCGATGCGAAGCAGCGCCTGCATCAATGGACGGCCTATCCGTTGCTGGGCCAGGACCGTGCGCATGCGACCCCGGACCTGTTGGCCACGCCGTCGCTGCCATTGGCGCTGCCGGCCGATTTCGCCCGCCAGCTGTACCAGGTGCTGGTGCCGGGCACGACGCTGCTGGTGACCTCGCTGCCCGCCGTGCGCCCAAGCCCGGCTGAATCCGGCCTGCAGCCGGTCTTGGAATCCGAGCCGGCAGGGTCCACTCTCACAGGCAACTGAGTCCTGTGTCCCGTCCATGACCGCATCCCGCCTGTGCCGGCTGGCCACGCTTGGCCTGCTGGCAACCTCGGCCAGCGCACCCGCGTTGGCGCAGACGCCCGCCATCGCGACCCGTGCCGAGGATCTGGCCGCCCTGCTGGCACGCACCGCGCCGAAGGCCGATCGCCATGTGCTGCAGCTGGCGGCGCAGGCCATGCGCTGCGCCCTGTTGCGACCGGAGCTGGGCATCAGCGGCGAACGCCTGAGCGTGATCGACTATTCGCGGCCCTCCACCGAGCCGCGCCTGTGGGTGTTCGACCTGGCGCAGCAGCGGCTGTTGTTCGAGGAATGGGTGGCGCACGGCCGCAACAGTGGTGAGAACCGGACCGAGCATTTTTCCAATCGCGACGGCAGTTACATGTCCAGCCTCGGTGTGTTCACCGCGCAGGAAACCTACATGGGCGGCAACGGCTACTCATTGCGGCTGGCCGGGCTGGAACCGGGCTTCAACGACCGCGCGCGCGAGCGTGCGATCGTCATTCATGGCGCCCCCTACGTGAATCCGGCGACCGCCCAGCTGCAGGGTCGGCTGGGCCGCAGCCTGGGGTGTCCGGCGGTGCGGCTGTCGGTGGCCAGGCCGCTGATCGACGCGTTGCGTGGTGGCACGATGGTGTTCGCCTATTACCCCGACCAGGACTGGCTGAAGCATTCGCAGCTGCTGGGTGGCCAGTGCGGCGCGCAGGGTACGGTCGCCACGCGCTGATGCGCGATTGCACGTGGCGTGGTGCAATGCAGGCATGGATATCGATGCGCTGCTGAAGACTCCGAGCCAGGTGATTGCCCGCCTGGATTACCGCCGCGAACGCTGGCGCAATGGCCTGGGCTGGACCCGCGAAATCCTGCGGCTGCCGGTGCACGGGGACGACTGGGCCCTGCGCCTGTCCGTGGCGGAGATCGAGCAGGATGCCGCGTTCTCCGCATTTCCGGGCGTGGAGCGCGAACTGGTGCTGCTGCAGGGCAACGGTGTGCGCCTGCGCTTCGCCGATGGCCGGGTGGCGGAGGTGCTGCCGCCGCATGGTCGCGTGCGCTTTGCCGGCGAGGAGGCACTGCACGGCGAACTGGTCGATGGCACCACCCATGATTTCAACCTGATGTGGAAGCGCGGGCAGTTGCACGCCGAGCTGCTGCACCGGCCGCTGGTGGGGTCGATGTTCTTCTTCTGCGAGCCAGGCGTGGCCTGGGCGCTGCACCTGCTGGCGGGTGAGGCCGGCTTTGCCGAGGACAGTGGCTTGCCGCCGATGCAGGCAGGCGACACTGCATGGCTGGCGGCCGGCGAGCGCCAGCGGCATGCGCTGCAGGGCAGTGGCGAGCTGCTGGCGATACGGTTGAGCGCCGCGGACTGATGATTCGCATGCGCCGATGGGCATCATCCGCGCATGCGCTGGGCGCTGCCTGGGCTAATACACATCACGGCGGTAACGGCCGGCCACCAGCAGGGCCTCCTTGCCGTCGGTACCCAGCACCTGCTCGATGACCGCATCCACGGCTGGCGCCATGCCCTGCAGGCTGCCGCAGACCAGGATCGTGGCACCTTCATCGACCCATTGCCGCAGCGTTGCCGCCTCCGCCAGCAGGCGGTCCTGCACGTAACGGTGGCTGCCGCCGTCACGGCTGAACACCGTATCCAGACGCTGCAGCGTGCCGGCCGCCAGCATCGCCCGCAGTTCGTCACCGAAATGGAAGTCGTGCGCGGCCGAGCGCTCGCCGAACAGCAGCCAGGTGCGGTGCGCGCCGACGGCCGCGCGCTCATGCAGGTGTGCACGCAGGCTGGCGATGCCCGTGCCATTGCCGATCAGCATCAGCGGCGCCGCAACGGCGGCACCGTGGAAGTTGTCGTTGCGGCGCAGGCGCAGTTGTACCGGCTCGCCGATGACGGCGTGGTCGCACAGCCAGGCACTGCCGATGCCGGGCGTGCCATCGGCACGCAGCTGCCGGCGCACCAGCAGTTCCACCGCACCATCCTCCATCACCGAAGCGATGGAGTACTCACGATGCGGCAGCGGCTGCAGGGCCGCCAGCAGGGCGGGCAGATCACCCGGTGGCACCAGTGAGGGCAGGTGCGAGCGTTCGACACGGGCCAGCAGCGTCTGGCCGTCCTCGAGCACCGTCTGCGGATCGAAACCCTGTGATTCCAGCCAGGCCCGCGCGCTGTGCCGCGCGTGCTGCGGGCCGATCTCGGCAATGTCGCCGGCCTGCCAGCGCACGCCGTCGATGGCAGGCGCCTGCAGGCGCAGCCAGTACACCGGTCCGCCCTGGCTGCCGGGATTGAGGTGCCGGCGTTGCAGCAGCGTCCACGGCTGATATTCGGCCGGGCTCCAGTCGGGCAGTTCGCTGGCCCCACCGGCAAGTTGTCCGAGCAGTTGCTGCCAGTGCCGCAGTGCAGCGGGATCGGCGTTGTCGACCTCGATGGCGTCGAACAGGGCATGTGCGCCGTGCTGGCGCAGCCAGTCGTCGAGCTGGTGACCGAATGCGCAGAAGTGACCGTAGCTGCGATCACCCAGGGCGAGAACGCCGTACGAAAGATGCTGCAGCGATGACGGCAGGGCCATCATATGGCGCAGGAAGGGCACTGCATGATCGGGCGGGTCGCCTTCGCCGGTGGTACTGGCGATGAACAGTGCACGCTGGCTGCCGGCCAGCAACGTGGCGTCGACCTCATGCAGACCGCGCACACGCACCGGCACGCCGGCACCACGCAATGCCTCGGCACTGCGTTCGGCCAGTTCGCGGGCGAAGCCGGTCTGGCTGGACCAGACCAGCAGGATCGGCGCGACGTCGCCAGAGGCAGCATCGTCGCGCGGTCGCCCACGCCACCACAGTGCGGTGCAGACCAGCGCATAGAGCGCGGTGGCGATGATGGCGATCTGCGATTGCCGCGCCGGCGGTGCGCCCTGCCACCAGGCTTCGCCGAGATGCAGTCGCAGCAGCGCCCAGCCGATCAGCGCCAGCAGGATCAGTACAAGCGCGTTGCCGAGCAGCGCGCGCGACGGCCGTGCGCTCATGCGTCCCGCTCGTCGAGCAGGCGCTGGAAGGCGCTGCTGAGAAACTCGTGCGGGCCATCCGCTGCGCGATGCAGGTAGCGTGCGGCCAGTCCTTCGCGTTCGGCCAGCGCCATGCCGTGCTCGCGGCCGAGTACGGTGAGTGCGGTGGCCCAGGCATCAGCATGCATCGCGTCGTCGGCGACCACCGTCACCGCCGCTGCAACCTGGCGTACCGGCCTGCCGGTGCGCGGGTCGAGGCTGTGGCTGTAGGCCTCGCCATCGGCCTGAAAGTGATGCCAGCGATCGCCGGAGGTAGCGACCGCCTTGCCGTCCAGCGCCAGCACCCGCGGTGGTGTTTTGGCGTGCGCGTCTTCTTCCGGCGCAGATTCCACCAGCACGCGCCACCGTTGGCCATCGGGCTTGCGGCCGTAGCCGGCCAGTTCGCCACCGACCTCGATCAGTGCAGCAGCGATGCCCTGATCGCGCAGCCACGCGGCCACGTGATCGACGCCGAACCCCTTGGCGATCGCAGAGAGATCCAGTTCCAGTCCGCCGGGTTGCAGCAGCGCATCGCCGCGCCATTGCAACCGCTGCCAACCGCAGCGCTCGCGCGTGGCCTGCACGGCGGCGGCATCGGGTTGGCGGCGTTCGCCGGCATGTGCACCGAAACCCCACAGTGCCACCAGCGGGCCGATGGTGGGATCGAACGCACCGTCGCTGGCGGCAGCGATGGACTGCGCGCAGGACAGGACGTGACGGGTTTCGGCAGGCAGGGTGCACCACTGGCCTGCATCGGCGCTGTTGTAGCGGCTGAGGTCCGAGCCGGCGTCCCACGTACTCATCTGGGCGACCACATCATCCAGGCGCGCCTGGATGCCGGCGTGCAGCGGGTGCAGGTCGCGCTGGCGCGGCGCGACCAGCGACACGCTCCAGGTGGTGCCCATGGTGGTGCCGCCGAGGCGGGCGATGTCGAGCAGGGAATCGGTCATGACGGGGCGTGGCGGCTGCGATGCCGGGGCGTGCCCGGCATCGCGGTCCCCATTACTGCGGCAGCACTTCCAGCGTGGCCACGTAGCTCAGGCGACGCTTGGCGGCCTGCTTCACCGAGGTCTTGTTGTCTTCAGTGCCGGTTTCCAGCCAGTACATGCCGGCTTCCGGCCAGGTCACCTTGATTTCGCCCTTGGCGTCGCTGGTCACCTTCAGTTCGTCCTGCGCGTTGCGGTAGCGGGTGGCGCCGCGCACGATCTCGAAGGCAAGGCCAGCCGTCGGCTTGCCGTCGACCAGCACGCGGAAAGTGGCTTCCTCGCCGGCGAACAGGTCGTTCGGGTGACCGACCGCAACCAGCTCGATGCCGCGGTTGGTCGGCTTCAGTGCGGTATCGTTCGGCGCGCCATTGGTCACGAACGTCTCCACGCGGCCGACCGACTGGCTCACTTCCAGCTTCTCCGCGTCCTTGGGCAGTTCGCCGAAAGTGGCCACGCTGCCGCGCCAGCGCTTGCGCTCGCCGTTCTGTTCGTAGGTGGCGAACAGGCCGTCATTGACCGAAGCGATGCGGTAAGTGCCCTGCTGCTTCAGCTCCAGATCGAACACGCTGCGGTACTTGCCGGTCGAGGCATTCTGCGGCTGCACGCTGCTGCCGTCCGGTGCGGTGATCACCAGCGATTCCAGGCGCAGCGGCACGTGGTTGAAGTAGAACAGGTCGTTGGAGACCGCACCATCAACAGTGATCCACGGCGCATTGCCGGCGATCACGGTCTGCGAGGGCAGCAGCCAAGCCTTGTGCGCGAGTGCGGAAAAGGGAAGGGCAGCGGCCAGAGCGGCGGCGAGGACGAGCGTGCGCTTCATGGGGAAGACTCCAGGGACGTTGGGTGGGTGGGGTCAGAGCCCTCCTGTGGAAGGGATCCGACCCCGGCTCAGGCGGTTACGGTTTGATGGCGAGGGTGACCTGGCCCAGTTCGGTGGCGCCCTGCGCCTTGCCGTTCTGTGCGGCGGTGGCCGGCCAGGTGAAGGGGATCTTCAGCAGTTCGCGGCCACCGACTTCGCGCACCGCTTCCACCACCAGGGTGTAGTTGCCCGGGGCCAGCTGCTTCAGCGCCGGCTGCTTGTCGTTGAACGACAGCGCGTGCTTGCCGGCCGGGCGGGTCGGGCCGGTCACGCCGTCCACCGGCACCTGCAGGGTGCGGCCGCTCTTGCGCCACCACTGGCGCAGGTCGGGCAGCCACTTGGTGCCATGGCCTTCGTTGTTGCTGGTCTGCTGGTACCAGACCGACAGGTTGGCCGCGACTTTCTGGTCGGCGCCTTCCAGCCACACCGCTACGTAGGGACGGTGATACTCGGCGACATTGAGCTTGGGCACCTCGACGTTGATGTCGAGCGTGGCGGCATAGGCCGGCGAGGTGGCCAGCAGGCCGCTGAGGGCGATGGTCAGGGTGACGCGCATGGGGCGGCTCCGGTGAAGGGGATTCGATGGTTCAGTGGATCAGCAGCAGGGCGATCAACAGCGGGATCATCAGGCCGAGGCCGACCAGCGGCCAGGTCATGCGCCGCTGCCGTGCATGCAGGTGCAGCAGGAACAGGCCGGTGATGCAGAACACCAGGCAGGCCACGGCGAACAGGTCCAGGAACCAGCCCCACGCCGGGCCCGCGTTGCGGCCCTTGTGCAGGTCGTTGAGGTAGGACACCACGCCGCGGGAGGTTGATTCGTATTCCACCGCGCCGGTTTCGCGATCGATGCTGAGCCAGGCGTCGCCGCCGGGGCGCGGCAACGACACGTAGATCTCCTCGGCCGACCACTCGGCCGGGCGACCGCCGATGGCGATGCCCAGCTGCGTATCCAGCCATTGCCGGGCCGGGCGGGGGATCGGCGCGTGGCCGTCCTCGCGCGTGCCGAGCTGGACGAGCAGATCGGCCGGCAGTTGCAGCTGCTGGTTCTGCACCTCGGGCTTGGCCTCGATCTTCGCTGCATGGTTGAGGGTCAACCCGGTCACCGCGAACAGCAGCATGCCGATCAGGCACACCGCCGAGCTGATCCAGTGCCACTGGTGCAGCGTCCGCAGCCAGAAGCCGCGGCTCTGTTGCTGCTGCACGTTGGAGGGAACGGAACGGCTCACGACGGGGATTCAGGACGGATGCGGACTGCGCATTACATCATTGATGAGAATAGCTCGCAATTGCGTATCGTTCTGTATCCCGGTACCGGCCAAGGCCGGCACCGGGCAGGGTCGCCTCAGAACCTCGCGTTGAGCGAGATCCAGTAGCTGCGGCGCTGGTCCTTGGTCGCGTAATCGTCCACGCAGCTGAACTCGCTCTGGCTGATCAGCAGGCACGACTGCGAGACGAAGTCCTTGTCGAGCAGGTTGTTGACGCGTGCGTTGACGGTCAGCCATGCGTTGGCCTTCCAGCTGCCGCCAAGGTGGAAGATCGTGTAGTCCTCGTAGACGCGGTCGTGGCTGTTGCCGGCCGCATCGAGGATCGTATCGCGGTAGCGGTCGTAGCGGCCTTCGCCTATCAGCGACAGACTGACCGCGTCGCTGACCTGCCAGTTGAGGCTGGCGTTGGCCATATGCCGGGCCGGCATGGTGCCACTGATCGGCAGTCCCTTCTGCGGGCCACTGGTCTGTTCGCTGCGGGTCCAGGTGTAGTTGCCCCGCAGCTGCAGGGTTTCCAGCAGATCGACGTGCGCGGCCAGTTCGGCGCCACGGGTTTCGGCCTTGTCGATGTTCACGCTCTGGGTGAAGGTGCTGTACCCCAGCGAGGCCCAGCCCGGCCCGATGTCCACGCAGTAGCCGCTGCCGGCCGGAGCCACTTCGCAGTTCGGGAAGGTGCCGCCGCTGGCGATCTTGTCGTCGAACCGGTTGAAGAAGCCGGTCACGTTGAAGCCCCAGCGCTGGCCTTCGTAGTAGGCAGCCAGCTCGTAGTTGGTGCTGGTTTCCGGCTTGAGGTTCGGCGAACCCACCAGCGGCAGCACGCCCTGCCCACCGAAGCCGGTGATGCCCGGGAACAGCTGGTCCGGGCGCGGTGTCTTGTAGCCGGTGCTGACACCGCCCTTGAAGGTCCATGCGTCGCTCGCATTCCACACCAGGTAGCCGCGCGGGCTGACATGGCTGCCGAACACGTTGTGGTCGTCGTAGCGCAGGCCGAAGGTCGCCGTGAGGGTATCGGTCAGTGCCCAGTTGTCCTCCGCGAACAGGGCCCACATGCGGTGCTTCTGCCGGGTGTTGCTGCGGTAGCCGGCGCCATCCATGCCGAACACCCCGTCGACCATATCGGTGTCGTTGTACTGTCCGCCAACGGTCAGTTTGTGCGCGCCGAAATCGAGGTCGAGCATCGTGTCGAGCACGTAACCCTCAAGCTCCATCGTGCGCAGCGGACGTGGCAGGAACGCCTGCAGGCGCGCCATCTCGCTCGGGTCGAGGGCAGACAGCGCATTGCCACGACCGGCCGCGCAGTTGTTGGCGGCGCCGGTGCGGCGGCAGACGTCATTCCACAGCGTCTGCAGGTTGGCGCGCTCGTCCAGGGTCAGTGGCAGCGAACGGCCGAGGTTGCTGCTCTTGCTGTGGGTCAGCGAGGTCTGCCAGGTGCCGAAGCTGTAGCGGCCCTGATGGGTCAGCGATACCTGGTCACGCTCATAGCGCTGGTAGGCGGTGTAGCCCACGCGCGGCTGCACCACGCGGCGGGTGATGGTGCCGCCGCCATCCGGATCGGGGATGACCGCATTGCCGACGCGCCACAGGCTGGCCAGGCTGTCGAGCGTGCCGGTCTGGCCCTCGCTGTTGTCGTACTTCTGCCGCGACACGTCGTAGTCCAGCCACAGTTCGTGGTCGTCATTGACGTGGACGTTCAGGCGCACGCCCGTGTTCCAGTTGGTGTTGGCCACCGACTTGCCGCCACCTCCGAAGCCGATGCTGCGTTCCCACAGGGTGCCATCGGGCAACGGCAGCGCATCCCATTCCGGATTGGACGCCTTCGCATCGTAGTAGCTGCCGCGCACGGACAGGCC
This sequence comes from Stenotrophomonas sp. STEN225, assembly GCF_056756445.1. Lineage (NCBI taxonomy): Bacteria > Pseudomonadati > Pseudomonadota > Gammaproteobacteria > Lysobacterales > Lysobacteraceae > Stenotrophomonas > Stenotrophomonas sp. STEN225. Next base: position 13,694 of record NZ_JBRRBV010000024.1, read on the forward strand.
CAGGCGGTCCTTCAGCAGCGGACCACTCAGGTACACGTCGGTGCTGCGGGCATCGCCGAACTGGTCGTCCTGCTGCACGGTGAAGCCCTGGGTCAGCGCGCCGTGCCAGCTGTCCTGGTTGCGGCGGGTGATGATGTTGATGACACCGCCCATCGCATCCGAGCCGTACAGCGTGGACATCGGGCCGCGCACCACTTCGATGCGCTCGATCGCATCCAGCGGCGGCAGGTAGGAGAACTGTCCGCCACCGAAGTTGTTGGGATACAGCTGGCCGACGTTGCTCTGGCGGCGGCCGTCGATCAGTACCAGGGTGTATTCCGAGGGCAGGCCACGCATGGAGACGGTGGCGCGGCCATTCTTGTCGGTGGCTTCCAGGCCGACGTCGATGCCTTCCACATCGCGCAGCGCATCGACCAGGCTGGTGTAGGGGCGCTTGCTCAGTTCCTCGCGGCTGACCACGCTGATGCTGGCCGGGGCATCGGTGATCTTCTGTTCGAAGCCGGAGGCGGTGACGACCACCTTGTCCAGGGTCTGCGGCGCTCCGGCGATCTCTGCATGGGCGAAAGCTGGGGCCGCCATCGCCGCCAGCACGGCGCTGGTCAGCAGGGGGCGGGACAGGGACGAACGGACACGATGGCGCTGGGCCATGGCAGATACCTCGAAGGATGTAAGGCAGCGCGATGCCGGGTGCGGAGCGCGCACGGCAGGCAGGGAAAGCCCGGTCAGGGGCGGCAGGGAAGAAGCAGTCAGCGGCGTGTGGACGCGACCGCGCAGGCGGTCACGTCGGGCCGTGGATCAGGCGAGCGGCGGCGCCTGACCGCGTTGCTGGCGACGCCCGGGCGCGTCGGCCCAAGGCGTGTCCGGAGCGGCCAGTGGCCAGTCCGGGCGCACACCGGACATGGCCGGCGTGACGGGTACGAGTTCAAGTTCGGTACGCAGCCACTGGCTGGCCAGCAGCAGCGGCGGCGCCTTCTCGGCCGCTTTTACCGGGGCGGAGGCACAGCGGCGCAGCTTGGCCGGGGCTTCTTCCTGCAACGGGCCTTCGCCGCCACGTTCTTCCAGCGGCATCTGGAAGGTCATCGCTGTGGCCGGGTGCGGCAGCAGCGGCAGGGTGCCCAGCAGCAACGCCAGCATCGCCACCCATGCCAGCAGGCTGGCCAGCGCGGGACGCTGGCCGCGCATGGCGGTGCCCATCTTGCGATGGATGAGTGGGCGAGGGCGGAGCGGGCGCAGCAAGCGGGGTCCCCAGATGGTTTGTCGGCAGAGGCCGGCATCAACGGGGCGTGATTGTAATGAGAGCTGTTAGCGGATGCAAATGAGAATGATTGCTAAAATGCAGGCGGGTGGCTTGGAGTGGCTCAGACCTCGCTCCAACGTCGCAGCAGGTTGTGATACACGCCGGTCAGCTGCAGCACCGCGTCAGCGTCGCCTCCGGTCTGCCGCAGGCGCTCGATGGACGTGTCCATTTCCCACAGCAGGCGACGCTGCACATCGTCGCGGACCATGCTCTGCACCCAGAAGAACGACGCCACGCGCGCGCCCCGGGTAACAGGATTGACCTGGTGCAGACTGCTGGAGGGATAGACGATCAGGTCGCCGGCCGGCAGCTTCACCTCATGCTCGCCGTAGGTGTCGCTGATGATCAGCTCGCCGCCGTCGTACTCGTCCGGCGCCGACAGGAACAGGGTGCAGGAGATGTCCGAGCGCAGCTGCTCGCCGTTGCCCAGGTTCATCACTGCGCCATCGACGTGGAAGCCGTAGGTGCCGCCGCCGCGGTAGCGGTTGAAGCGTGGGGGGAGGATCTTCAACGGCAGTGCCGCAGCGAAGAACAGCGGGCTGCGCCGCAGTGCGGCGAGCACGCCGGCACCCAGCTCGGCTTTCACTGGTGACGCGTCCGGCAGCTGTTCGTTGTGCTTCACCTGCGCACCCTGGGCACCCACGGTCTCGCGGCCATCGGTCCAGTCGGCGGTGTCCAGTTGCTGGCGGACCTGTGCCACTTCATCAGCGGTGAGCACGTTGGGAATGTGCAGCAGCATGGTGTTGCCTCGTCGTTGCGCGGGGGAGCCGGGCTCCCCCGCGCCAGGACATCAGAAGCGGATGTCCGCGCTGAGCAGGAAGGTGCGCGGGGCACCCGGGGTGTAACGGTAGCCGCTCTTGTTGATGCTGGCCACGTAGGCCTTGTCGAACAGGTTGTAGCCGTTCAAGCGCAGCGAGATGTTCTCGTTGACCGCCCACGACACCACGGCGTCGTACACCACATAGGACTTGGTGAATGACGGCGTGCCGACAGCACCGTCGGTGCCACGATGCATGCCGGCGGCGTAGCGCACGCCACCCCCGACGGTGATGCCGTGGGCCAGCGTGTAGCTGGTCCAGCCGGTGAACGTATCGTCCGGCGTGTACGTCAGGTTGGTGGTGCCGTCGGCAGCGACCTTGGCGCCTTCCTTCACTTCGGTGTCGAGGTGGCTGAAGCCGGCCGACACCGACCAGTTGTCGGTCAGGCGGCCCACGGCGGACAGCTCCACGCCCTTCACGCGCTTGCTGCCGGTCTGGGTCGGGTTGCCGGCCTCGTCGAGCACGGTGGTATTGATCTCGTTGTCGACGTCGGTCTGGAACAACGCCAGGTTGACGGCCAGTGCATCCTCCAGGAATGCCCACTTGCTGCCGACCTCGAAGGTCTTGGCCTTCTGCGGGTCCAGCTTGGGGTTGTCGGCGCTGCTGGCCGAGCTGCTCAGCTGGAAGTTGGCACCGCCCGGGGGCTGCTGCGAGATCGCGTAGTTGGCATACACGCTGACCGTGTCGCCCACCTTGTACAGCGCGCCCAGCTTCCAGTTCAACAGAGTGTCGGAGGCCTCCAGCGTGGGGTTGCGCAGCACGGTGCCGGCCGGATTGCTGCCGCAGGCGGGACCACTCCGGCCGCCGCAGACCGAGGCGCTGGCGTACTCGGTCTTGTAGTGGTCGGCACGCACGCCGGCAGTCAGCAGGAAGCTGTCGCCGAATGCCAGCGTGTCGAACAGATATGCCGAGGAGGTGGTGGTCTTGCCGTGGGCATCGGCGCCGTTATGTGCCCAGGTCAGCCCGGTCACGTTCCAGTCCGGGTCGTAGAGGTTCGCGGCAGGCCAGCTGGTGCCGCCGGTGGCCGCCTGGCCGTAGCTGTCCAGTTCTTCGCGGGTGAACTCCAGGCCTGCGCTCAGGGCATGGCCGATGGCGCCGGTGCTGAAGTCGGCCCGCAGGTTCAACTGGTCGGTCAGAATGGTGTTGCGCTGGTCCTTGAAGGTCGGCAGGCTGCGCGCGATCGTGTAGGTCGAACGATCGGCGGAGTTGGTGTAGCCGATGTTGCCGGTCGGACGACCATTGGCGCCGAGCGCGCCGGTACCCATGAAGGCGGTGAGCAGGTAGTCCTGCTCGGTGCGGCCCCAACGCGCGGTGTTGGTCAGGCGCACGCTGTCGTTGAAATCATGTTCGAAGCGGAACGTGGCCATCTTCGCGGTCACGTCGTCGTGGTCGGCACGGGTGCCGTAGAAGTTCTCCGGATCCACCGGATGCCCGGCCAGCGCTTCGAGCGTCGGCTGCGGCGTCCAGCCCGGCAGCCCCAGGGTCGGCACGCCGCCGTCGGGGACGTTGTCCTGCTTCACGTACAGCAGGTTGAGGTAGTAGCGGGTGGCCGTGCCCAGGCCGAACGCCAGCGACGGGGCCAGGCCCCAGCGCTTGTTCTGCACGTGATCGCGTCCGGGCTGGTCGCTGTCCTGCCACATCGCGTTGACGCGCAGCGCACTGGTCGCACCCAGCGACTGGTTCCAGTCACCGGTCGTCCGGCGTTGGTGGTCACTGCCCAGCGAAACGCTGGCCGACGTGGCGTCCTGCAGGGTCGCCTGCTTGCTCACCAGGTTGATGGCACCGGTCGGCGCCGAGCGACCATTGTCGGTCCCTGCCGGCCCCTTGGTCACTTCCACCTGTTCGATGTTGAACACGTCGCGCGAGATCGAGCCGAGGTCGCGCACGCCATCGACGAACAGGCTGTTGGAGGTGTCGAAGCCGCGCATGAACAGCGCATCGCCGGTGGTGGTGTTGCCGTTCTCGCCGGCATAGAAGGTGCCCACGCCCGGGCTGTTGCGCAGCGCTTCGGTCAGGGTGGTGGCGCCCTGCTGGTTGAACAGGTCGCTGGTGATGACCTGGATGGTCTGCGGGGTGTCCTGCAGCCGCTGGGTGAACTTCGGCGAGGCGACCTTGTCGGCCTTGTAGCCATGTGTGGCGTGCACGTCGATCTTGTCCAGCGTGCGGGCATTGTCGGTCGCTTCGGCGTGGGCCAGCGCGGGCAGCGTGGCCAGGCCGAGGCCGGCGGCCAGGCTGGCGGTCGCCAACGGCAGGTTGCGGAGTGGGGAGGCGTGCTTGCGGCTCTTGATCGGGTTCATGGGTCTGGGTGGGTAGCGGGACAGGAACGATCCGCCGGTGCCGGATGACGGCGCGGCAGGCAGGATCGGAAGCGGACTCGAAGCGGGATCGGAGGTGGAGGTCCGGCAAGCGCCGGACGCCCGGGCGCGGCCGGGGAGAGCGTCAGCTCAGCAGGGACGGAGGCGCCTGGCCGGGGGGGTAGTGGTAGCGCGACGGGAGCGCAGGGGCCGGGTAGGGTGACGGCGCGGTTGCCGGCACCGGTGGCGGCACCGGAAGCGGGCCACACAACCGCCGCAGCAGCGGGGACTTGATGCTCCGACTGTCATCGGGCTCGGCTTCCACCCGCGGCATGGCCTGCTCGCGGGAAGGCGTGCCAAAAGGCGCTGCGGGCAGGCTGTCCTGCGCCTGCAGCGCCGGCGTGGTGACCAGCGAGTTGCGCGACCCTTCATGCAGCGCCGACCATCCCAGCAGCAGTGCCAGCAGCAGCGCAGCCAACAGCGGCCCGCCCTTGCGGGCAAGCTGGCAGAGCGTAGCGATGGGCGCGGGCGAGGCCATGGCGCGGCGGTGGGCATTACGAAGATGTTACGTAGAGTAACAGCAACGATAATGATTCGCATCTTCGGTGTTGCGGGAGGCCCGTGTCTGGCTCCTCGCGGCCCTGTGCGCGCCTGCAGGGGCCTTCCCGGGGGCGGGTGTCGTCCCGGTCAGTCTCGGTCGTCGCGGGTCCAGATGGCGTCGTGCTCGCGCTTGACCGGGAACTTGGGGACCGGGCTGTACGCGGGGGCACACAGGGCACGGCCATCACGCACGTCGAAGCGGGCACCGTGCAGCACGCACTCGACGCTGCCTTCGGTGGTGTTGAACTCGCCGGAGGACAACTCGAATTCCTCGTGCGTGCACTGGTCTTCCAGGGCATACAGCTCGCCGTCGAGGTTGAACACCACGATCGGCGTACCGGTAACCTCGTCGAACACGCTCTTCATTTCACCCGGCAGCAGGTCGCTGCCGGCGCAGACGAAGGTCCACGCGTCGCTCATGCGGGGGCTCCCACCAGCGGCTTTTCCAGGATCTCGAAGCGCAGATCGTCGCGCTTGGGAATGCCGAAGCGCTCGTCGCCGTAGGGGAACGGCTTCTTGATGCCGGTGCGGCGGTAGCCACGGCGCTCATAGAAGGCGATCAGTTCGTCGCGCACGTCGATCACGGTCATCTGCATCACCGGCACGCCCCATTCGCGCGCGGCGTGGGCTTCGGCCGCATCCATCAGCTGCTTGCCGACGCCGCCACCCTGCTGGGCCGGATCGACCGAGAACATGCCGAAGTAGCCCTTGCCGTCGACATCGGCGACGTGGGCGCAGGCCACGAGGCGGTCCTCGCGCTCCGCCAGCAGGATGGTCGAGCGGGGCCGGTCGAGGTCGGTCTGGATGCCTTCGGCATCGATGCGGGCGCCGTCCAGCAGGTCGGCTTCGGTGGTCCAGCCGGCCCGGCTGGCGTCACCCCGGTAGGCGGAGGTCACCAGCGAGATGAGGGCGGGGATATCGGCCGACGTAGCGGCGCGGAAGGTCAGGGTGCTCATGGCGCCATTCTAGGTGGGGCGTGGGCCAGGCCGCACGCCCTTCTGCACTGGCGATGCGAGCCGGGGATTCGACCGCCGATGGAAGCACTGTCGTGAACGGAGCCTTGACGCCTTTCGATTCAGTGCGGCCCGGATTGCGCCAATTGTCCTCGTGCCGACCAATCATATTATGGAGAATCAAAATGGAGCGCGAATCACTATAAGGGATGAGGATGCGGTACCAGGTAACGATACGACGCCTCGGAATCGACAATGGGTTCTGACGGGTTGAAGGACAACCTGATGCGAGGCGTGTTGATGAACAACTTCCGGGAAAGTGACTGAAGCAGGGATTTCGATGAATACTGGATTTTTTCTGTCTGCTGTAGTGTCGCTACCGCTTCTGGCCTCTTGCGTGCAGGATCAGGATTGTGTGCTCAAGGTTGCCAATCAGGATCACGATAGTTCTGCATCTCAGAAAATACATGCTGAGATGGATAAAATCATTCGGTCCCGCCCTGTCGCTGGAAAGGGTGAGGTCAACGCGGAATTGGTGGTGTCGCAGCTCGAGCTCTCCCGGGACGGTCGAAGGGATAGAAGGATTTTCTACGTACTAACGGGTGGTGGCGGAAGTTTCTTGGCTGCTTCGACGTGTGATGCTGACGAAGGTCAGTGTGCTTCGGGCATTGTGGAGAGAATGATCGGATTCTGTGAAAGAACATAAATGTGGTGTGCGAAGTCTCGGGAGCGATTCCAGTGAGAAATTCCCCTGTGCTTGGTGGCTTTGGAAGACTGGTCGGTATTCTTGTGGCCGTGCTTTGCCTGTCAGGACTCGCAGCCTGCGATGGAAGGGAGGGGGAGGGGAGTAGGGTCATAAATAACGACCCGGGAAATGTGAGGATAAATCGATATGCGGCGTTGCTTGAGTCCGATTTCGAGGCTTCCGAAAGTGTGCCGGAAACTCAACTCTGTAGGGTGCATTTGATCGACGCTAGGCCATCATTTGATCAGGCGGGGAACGAGAAGCTGAGGATCTATTTCGTCTTGACCAACCATCAAGGTGTCGTCATGTCAGCGGACACCTGTGGACTTCCAGTCGACGAGTGTGTGGCTCTGATCTCCCGGAGGTCAAGGGAGGAATGCCGATTGCCTGATCGTTGGGCGATAGACTGAGCCCGAAGGTGATAATGACCCTCCCGCGATAACAGGGCGATACGATTTTTAGAGAACCCATGCGAGCGGCATTTGGGATTGCCGCTAAGAACGCATTACTCTGGAATTTCCGTGCCAGAGCCATTGCTTGGAGGGCAGTAAGATGTTTCCTATTACCACGGCTTTCCTAATGCTTGTTGCGACTGGCGTGGGATGCGATTGCAGATCCGGTGGCTGGGCACAAGTGGTTCAGAAGACTGAAGCGCTCGTTTTGCACAGGGAGTCATTTAGGGTGTCGAGAGATCCAGTGGGGTCTGAATACGAAGCCGCCTGTGTCAGAATTCGATTCCAGATTGATAAGCGTGGGGAGCCGATCAATGTCAGCATTGACAAGAGCTCTAGAAATAGGGCGATCGATGTTGCTGCTAGAGAAACATTGAAGAAGTTCAGGTTTGAGTTGCCTCAAAGCGATTCTGAGGGAGAATTTGCATTGGTGTTTGACTATCCGTCGAGAGATGCTCCATAAATCGAAAGTCGGAAAGTGATCCAAGATTGGCCCTTGACAGCCTATGGAATACCAGGCCACACATTGCGGGCCTTGTCCTCATTGCGGAGATCGGGTGGATTATCGCCCAGCATGCGCCGACAGCGAGTCCGGAACCTCGCTCACCATCTTCTGCTTGGCCTTCGGCAGCTCGCTGATTCACTCCAACTGCTGCTGCAGCACGGTTGGGGTCATGTTGCTACCGACGGCTGTACATCACTGTGCGTCGAATCCGCTCATGCCTGGCAGCTGTGGTCATTTCACTGGGGCTGCAAGGTTGTGATTGGTTGTCGGATCCTGTGATCGTTGTAAAGAATGTTGGAAGGGACGTGATCCACGACATCAGCTTGGAGGTCGGCGGTGGTGCGATTGATCTCGGAACAATTCCTGCCAGTGAAAGCAGGGCTGCAAAACCGGAGATCGCTGCTGATTCCTCGCTTGTTGTAACGTACTACGAGAATAATGCCCGTGTGGCTTGCTATGGAGATGTGTATTTTACGAACAATCTCTATGTCAAGGTTGAGGCGGATGGGGGTGGAGGGGTTTGCCGTATAGCGGAAGTTGCGGATTGATGTGAGCGGTGGAGTGTGTCTGGAGAATTTTTATAGTGCAGTGTCAACGTGAGGGGCGATGAAAAGCCTTGTTGAGAGTTACCCCGTTTGGGCTTCCATCATTCTAGGTGCCATGTGGATAAACGCATTTGCGGCTCACAGGATGTTGCTGAAAATCGAGCGCGAACGACCAGAAGTACTTGCTGCAGCCGGAATCATCAAGGTTGATTGGTGGCTTGGGTGCTTGCGTGGTATCGCAGTGCTTGCCCTCACTTCCAAAGGGAAGGCGCTCCATCACGGTGAACGGTGGGTGTTGAGGGGCGTCGTGATGACGTACGTCTTCTTGATTGCTTCCGGGGTATCCATGCTCGTTGGCATGTGAAAGGCGAGGTCTCAAGGCCGCTGATGGTGGAATGGTTCGGCATTACGATGAGATTGCCCGTTCCTGGCATCACTCGGCATTTCCCAGTTTCACCTCTACTGGCTTGCTTCCCACGAGCAATAAAAAACGCCGCAGTCCCCTGCGGCGTTCCCGTATTTCCCTGGCTCTGGCGAATCCTCAGCCGAGCAACTTACGTACCTTGGTCAGCGCGGTCATGAACCGCTCGATCTCTTCGTGCGTGTTGTAGAACGCCAGCGAGGCACGGCAGGTGGCCGCGACGCCGAAGTATTGCAGCAACGGATGTGCGCAGTGCTGGCCGGAACGCACGGCCACGCCTTCCAGGTCGAGCAGGGTGGCCAGGTCGTGTGCATGCGCGCCGTCGATCAGGAACGAGACCACGGCCGCCTTCTCCGGCGCTTCACCGATGATGCGCAGGCCCTCGACGCGGCGCAGCTCTTCGGTGAAGTGGGCGAGCAGCTCGGCTTCCCGCGCCTCCACGTGCTCCTGGCCGATGTCCTGCAGGTAGTCGGCGGCCACGCCCAGCCCGATGAAGCCGGCGATGTTCGGGGTGCCGGCCTCGAACTTGTGCGGGGCATCGTTGAACACGGTGCCGTCAAAGCTGACTTCCTTGATCATCTCGCCACCGCCGAGGAACGGCGGCATCGCGTCCAGATGCTCGCGGCGTGCCCACAGGGCGCCGGTGCCGGTCGGTCCGCACATCTTGTGGCCGGTGATGGCATAGAAGTCGCAGCCGATCGCGGCGACGTCGACCTTGCGGTGTGGCGCGGCCTGCGAACCGTCCACCACGGTGATGATGCCGCGCTTGCGCGCCTCACGGCAGATCTCGCGCACCGGGTTGACCGTGCCGAGCACATTGGACACGTGGGTGACCGCCAGCAGCTTGACCTCGGGGGTCATGGCCGCACGCAGCGCATCAAGGTCGAGCGCGCCATCCGGGGTGATCTCGGCCACGCGGATGGTGGCGCCGGTACGCTGCGCGACCAGCTGCCACGGCACGATGTTGGCGTGGTGCTCCATGCGCGAGACCAGGATTACATCACCGGACTTCAATCGCGGCAGCGCCCACGAGTATGCCACCAGGTTGATGGCGAAGGTGGTGCCGCTGCACAGCACCAGATCGCTGGGGCGCACGTTGAGGAAGCGCGCCAGTTTGTTGCGCGCACCTTCGTAGGCATCGGTGGCTTCACTGCCCAGGGCATGCACCGCGCGGCTGACGTTGGCGTTGTAGCGGCGATAGAACTCATCCACCGCGCCGATCACCTGCACCGGTTTCTGGCCGGTGTTGGCGTTGTCGAAATAGACCAGCGGCTTGCCATGCACTTCACGCATCAGCAGCGGGAAGTCGAGACGCACGCGATCCCAGTCAGGGGCGCTGGCGCGTTCTTCGATCGGGCGCGGGGTGGAGAGATTCATGCCACACCCGCCTCGGCCAGGGCCTTGTCCAGGCGGCGTGCCAGCTGCTCGCGCAGCGCGTCCGGCAGTACCTTCAGCGGCTCATGGCAGAACGCGGCACTCAGCAGTGCCTGCGCCTGTGCCTGCGGCAGGCCACGCGAGCGCAGGTAGAACAGCGCGTTCGCGTCGAGCTGGCCGACGGTCGCACCGTGTGCGGCTTTCACTTCGTCGGCATCGATCACCAGCACCGGCTGGGTGTCGATCTCGGCGTCGGCCGACAGCAGCAGGTTCTTGTTGGACAGGTTCGCGTCGGTGCCGTCGGCGCCTTCGCGGATCTGGATGCCACCATGGAACACCACGCGGCTGCGGTTGGCGGCCACGCCGCGCCACAGCAGCTCGCTACGGGTATCGCGGGCGATGTGGTCGATGCCCAGGCGGGCATCGACGTGGCGGCGGCCATTGCCGAGCAGCACCCCATTGGCGGTCAGCTGCGCGTTGTCGCCCTCCAGCCGTACGTTCAGTTCGTGGCGGCTGAGCGCGGCGCCCAGTTCCAGGTCCACGCGGTGATACTGCGCGTCACGGGCCAGCACCGCGTCGGTGCGCAGGATGCTGGTCTGGCGTGCACTGCCGGCCTGTACGCGCGCATGCTTGAGCACGGCATCGCGCGCAACGTGGACGTGCAGCACGGTGTTGTCCAGGTGGGCGGAGTCACCGACGCTGAAGCGGTGTTCGACCACGCCCAGGCTGGCGCCGGCACGCAGTTCGATCAGGTGGCGGTGGTGCCAGGCCAGATCGGTGTCACCGGCGACGCTGGCGAACACCAGCTGCAGCGGTGCCTCGACCTGCACGCCGTCGTCCACGCGCAGCACCGCGCCTTCATCGGCCAGGGCGGCATTCAGGCGGGCGAACACTTCGTCGCTGCGCTCGTAGCGGCGGCCGAGGAAACGCGCGGCATCCTCACCGGCGGCCAGCGCCGAGGACAGCGGTTCCAGCTGCACGCCGGCCGGCAGGCCGTGGGTGTCGCTCAGTGCGTCGCTGAGGCGGCCGTTGACGAACACCAGGCGCGGCGCGGGGATGTCTTCCAGCACGGCCACATCCAGCACCGGCGGCGACAGCGGCGCGGCGGCGAAGGCACGGCGCTCCAGCTGGCGCAGCGAGGTGTACTTCCAGGCTTCGTTGCGGGCGGCCGGCAGGCCATCACGCAGGGCCGCATCCAGCACTTCGCGGCGCGCATCGCTGCCGCAGAAGGCCTGGGCCATGGAATCAAGCAGGGCGCTCATCAGACCGCCGCCTCGGGCACGACCCGGTCCTTCAGGAAGTCATAGCCGTGCGCTTCCAGTTCCAGCGCCAGTTCCGGGCCACCGCTCTTGACGATGCGGCCGTCGGCCAGCACGTGCACCACGTCCGGCTTGATGTAGTCCAGCAGGCGCTGGTAGTGGGTGATGACCAGGAACGAACGGTCGGCGGCGCGCAGCGCATTGACGCCGTCGGCCACGCTCTTCAGCGCATCGATGTCCAGGCCCGAATCGGTTTCGTCGAGGATCGCCAGCTTCGGTTCCAGCACGGCCAGCTGGAAGATCTCGTTGCGCTTCTTCTCGCCACCGGAGAAGCCTTCGTTGACGCCACGGTGCAGCAGTTCGTCCTTCAGGTGCAGCACGGCCAGCTTCTGCCGTACCAGCTTGAGGAACTGCATGGAATCGAGTTCGTCCTCGCCGCGTGCCTTGCGCTGTGCGTTCAGTGCCGCGCGCAGGAAGTAGGTGTTGTTCACGCCCGGGATTTCCACCGGATACTGGAACGCCAGGAACAGGCCGGCAGCGGCGCGCGCTTCCGGGTCCTGGTCGAGCAGATCGACCCCGTCGAACCGGACGCTGCCCTCGGTCACTTCATAGCCGTCGCGGCCCGCCAGGACGTTGCCCAGGGTGGACTTGCCGGCGCCGTTCGGGCCCATGATGGCGTGCACCTGGCCGGGCTGGACGTCCAGCGAAAGGCCCTTGAGGATTTCCTTGTCGCCGATGCGGGCGTGGAGGTTTTCGATCTTCAGCATGGTGGGAATTTCCGTGAGGCGGGCCGCAGCCCGCCGATAAAAAGAATGCGTTGCGAGGGCAGGGCTCAGCCCACCGAACCTTCCAGCGAGACTTCCAGCAGCTTCTTGGCCTCCACTGCGAATTCCATCGGCAGTTCGCGGAACACCTGCTTGCAGAAGCCGTCGACGATCATCGACACCGCGTCTTCCTGGCTGATGCCACGGGCGCGGCAGTAGAACAGCTGGTCATCGGAAATCTTGGAGGTGGTGGCCTCGTGCTCGACGGTGGCGCCCGGGTTCTTCACCTCGATGTAGGGGAAGGTGTGGGCGCCGCACTGCTTGCCGATCAGCAGCGAATCGCACTGGGTGTAGTTGCGTGCGCCCTCGGCATTGCGGTCGACCTTGACCAGCCCGCGGTAGGTGTTCTGGCCGCGGCCGGCGCTGATGCCCTTGCTGACGATCTTGCTCTTGGTGCGCTTGCCGACGTGGATCATCTTGGTGCCGGTGTCGGCCTGCTGGCGATGGTGGGTCAGCGCGACGGAGTGGAATTCGCCGACCGAGTCATCGCCCAGCAGCACGCAGGAGGGATACTTCCAGGTGATTGCCGAGCCGGTCTCGACCTGGGTCCAGGTGACCTTGCTGCGTGCACCGCGGCACTCGGCGCGCTTGGTGACGAAGTTGTAGATGCCACCGACGCCGTTCTCGTCGCCCGGATACCAGTTCTGCACCGTGGAGTACTTGATCTCCGCATCTTCCAGCGCCACCAGCTCGACCACCGCGGCGTGCAGCTGGTTCTCGTCGCGCATCGGCGCGGTGCAGCCTTCCAGGTAGGACACGTAGGCCTTGTCCTCGCACACGATCAGGGTGCGCTCGAACTGGCCGGTGTGGCCGGCGTTGATGCGGAAGTAGGTGCTCAGCTCCATCGGGCAGCGCACGCCCCTGGGAATGAACACGAAGCTGCCATCGGAGAACACCGCCGAGTTGAGCGCGGCGAAGTAGTTGTCACCGACCGGCACCACGGTGCCCAGGTACTGGCGCACCAGTTCCGGATGTTCCTTGATGGCTTCGGACATCGAACAGAAGATGATGCCCTTCTCGGCCAGCTCCTTGCGGAACGTGGTGCCGACCGAGACCGAGTCGAACACCGCGTCCACCGCCACGCCGGCCAGCTTGGCGCGCTCGTGCAGCGGCACGCCCAGCTTGTCGTAGGTATCGAGCAGTTCCTTGGGCACGTCATCCAGCGAGGCGTACTTCGGGCCCTTCGGTGCCGAGTAATAGCTGAGCGCCTGCAGGTCGATCGGGGCGATCTGCAGCTTGGCCCAGTTCGGCATCGGCATCGTCAGGAAGTGGCGGTAGGCGTCCAGGCGCCACTGCGTCATCCATTCCGGCTCGTCCTTCTTGGCGGACAGCGCACGGATGGTGTCCTCGTCCAGGCCCGGGGGCAGCGAGTCCGATTCGATGTCCGTGACGAAGCCGGCCGAGTACTTGCGGCCGAGCTGCTCATGGATCTCGCGGTTGGGGGTGTCGTCGTGGGCGACGGTTTCGATGGTTTCGGTGGCCATGGGGGGCTGCCTACGGATCAGGAGACGACGTCGACAGCGATGGTGCGGCGCTGTTCGTCATCGACAAGGGGAAGAGGGGGCAGGATCTGCGCCAGGCTGACATCGCGCAGGGCCTCGGAGACCACGTCGTTGATCAGCCGCCAGCTGCTGCGCGCGCCGCACTTGGGCGCCATGCCGCACTGGTGGTGGTCGTGGCTGCACTCGGTCAGGGCCAGCGGCCCTTCCATTGCTTCCACCACTTCGAACAGCGAGACCTCCACGGCGGGCCGGGTCAGCCGATAGCCGCCGCGGACGCCGCGCAGGCCCTCGACCAGGCCGGCCTGTGCCAGCGGCTTGAGGACCTTGCTGACGGTGGGCGGCTCCAGGCCGGTGAATTCGGCCAGCTCGGTGGCGCTGAGCACTTCGCCCGGACGGGCGGCGAGCACGGTCAGCACGACGGTGGCGTAATCGGTGAGTTTGGTGACGCGCAACATGGGGGATGCGAGCGGTTCTTAAAGCGGACTGAAATTGTACGCTTTTCTTCGCCGGCATCCAACCCGGGCATTCAGCCGGCGCTGGGAGACCCTGGCCGGGGCCGTTCACCCGCGGTCACGATCGGGGCGACATGCTGGAGCATCGGGACGATTTTCGCAATTGCCCGGAATGGGCGAGAATCCGGGTTCCTTTCGCTGCAAACAGCCCGTGCCGATGCCGAAGAAGATCCAAGCCCGCAAGTCCGCCATCCATGGCAACGGTGTGTTCGCCGTGGCCCCGATCAAGCAGGGCGAGCGCGTGATCCAGTACAAGGGCCTGCTGCGCAGCCATGGCGACGTCGATGCCGATGACAGCGGTGACGTCGAAAGCGGCCACACCTTCCTGTTCACCCTCAACGACGACTGGGTGATCGATGCCAATTACAAAGGCAACGATGCGCGCTGGATCAACCACAGCTGCGACCCCAACTGCGAGGCGGTGATCGAGGAAGATGCGGACGGCGACAGCCGTGGTGACAAGGTGTTCATCGAAGCGCTGCGCGATATCGCCGCCGGTGAGGAGCTGACCTACAACTACGGCATCGTCCTGGCCGAGCGCCATACGGCCAAGCTGAAGAAGATCTGGGAGTGCCGCTGCGGTTCCCCCAAGTGCACCGGCACCATGCTGCAGCCCAAGCGCTGACCGGCACCGGGTACGGCCGGCCGATCGCCGGCCGCATCGCGGACATGCACCTGCCATCGACACGCGGGTCACTCCGCTTCAATGTACGTTGCCGCACGCTGGGTACTCATCCTCACCAACGGGAGTGCACCCATGGCCCAGCGCCTCAAAGGCAGACAGATCGCCATCCTGGCCACCCACGGCTTCGAGCAGTCCGAACTGATTGAACCCAAGCGCCTGCTCGAAGCGGAAGGCGCCCGGGTCAGCGTGATATCGCCGGCGAAGGAAGCCACCATCAAAGGCTGGAAAGAGAAGGACTGGGGCGAGGCGGTGGCGGTGGACATCCCCCTGAGCGAAGCCGACGCGGCAGGGTTCGACGCGCTGGTATTGCCCGGTGGCGTGATCAATCCGGACACGCTTCGCACGGATCAGGCCGCCGTGGACTTCATCCGCGACGTGGCGGCGGCCGGCAAGCCGGTCGCGGCGATCTGCCACGGCCCCTGGCTGTTGATCAACAGTGATCTGGCCAACGGCCGCGAGGTCACCTCGTGGCCGTCACTGCAGCAGGATCTGCTCAACGCCGGTGCGCGCTGGCAGGATGCCGAAGTGGTGGTGGACGGCAATCTGATCACCAGCCGCAAGCCCGACGACATTCCCGCTTTCAGCGAGGCCGTCGTCCGCGCGCTGGCTGCCTGACGATCTGCCGCTGTGTCACACCCGTGCCCGGCCGCTGGAGGCCGGGCATGGTGCTGCAGCTCGGCTCAGTTGCCGAGCAGGCCCGCAGGTACCAGGTTGCCGAGGTTCTGGTTGAAGGTGACGACCAGCTTGCCGTTCTTCACCTGTGCCGATTGCACCTGCAGCGCACCGAGCATGCCGGCCACGGCCGGATCAAGCTTGTAGATCGGTTCACGCTGCGCATAGTCGCTCAGCCAGGCATTGAGCAGCCCACGGGTACGTGAATCGAGGCGGCCGCCCTGATTGGCCGGGGTGAAATCGTCCACGCTCGGCTGCTGCAGGTGGAAGCCCTGGGTCTGGGCGTCATAACGCAGGCCGCTGCTGAGCTTGACCGTACCGAGCTTGGCCGGACTGCCGCCGGCGGTCGCAAGCGCCACGTCCATGCCCAGGTTCAGGCGTTCGCCTGCGGGAAGGCTCAGTTGCGGATGGCTCATCGTCAGCGCGATCAGGCCGCCAAGTGCATCCTGGGTACGCGGGAAACTGCCGTCCAGGTACTGCTGCACGTCGCTGGCGCCAACCGAGAGTTCGCGGCCGGAAATCGAAGGTGCGGCCTGCGCGCCGATCGCAGCGGCGATCAGGACGGTGGCGGCGGCGAGGCGGGTCATCAGGGGACGCAGGCGCATGGCGGTGACCGGAAAGGGCGGGGTGGCTACAGAGTAGCTTTGCAGGCTGAATCGAGCGTGCATGCCGTTGCAGCGGTTCAGTCCAAAGAGGGCCGCAGCTGCGCCGACTGGATCTGCCAGGCACTGCCGTCGGCGTTGGGCTGCACGCGATACCAGCCACCAAAGCGGAAGGTGCCGTCGGCGGTCACCGCGCGGACCTGCACCGGAACTTCCAGCAGCTGCGGCGGAAGCTTGCCGTCGACGGCGACCGGCGTCTGGCTGCGCAGGCGCAGGGCGCGCACGTTGTCCAGCTGGCGCAGCGCGGCGTCATCCGCCCGCCGCGGGTCGGCGGGTGGGAAGGTCCAGGCAGCGTCGCTCGCGGCGTGGTCGCGATTGAGCAGGTCGGTCATGTACCGGCTGAGCATGTCCCCGGGCGGCTCAGCGTCGTCGGCCACTGCGGCCAGCAACGGGAGGACGGTGGGTGGCCGCAGCGATGCAGCCTCATCGCCCACGGCCGTCGGCTGCCGGCGTGCATCATCCGGTCTGGTGGCGACCGGGGCGGTGATATCCACTGCGGGGGGCGGCCGGGAACAGCCCAGCGCCACCAGTGGCATCAGCAACAGCAGGGTCCTGCGCATGGTGCCTCCTCCCCGAGGCGACCTGGAGGACGGCAGTGTATCGACTACGGGGCCTTCAGCGGGAAGATGGCAGCTGATCCAGCGCATCCAGCGCCGGCAGGACCTGGGCGGCGAGTGCGGCCAGTGCATGACCGTCGGTGTCGGCATGACGCTGCACGATGTCGCGCAGCAACTGGGTGGCGACCACCAGCGTGGCGCGCTCGTCGCCACTGAGTCCTGCGGTGCGCGGTGCCGCTTCGAGCAGTCGCATCAGGTCGCGACTGGCGCGATGTTCCAGTTCGATGGTGCAGCGCCCGGTGCACTGCAACCCGTCCTTTTCGATCGGAGTCACCGAGATCCGGTAGCGGGTGGAGGGGCTGGCCATGAGAGGTGCTCGCCGTTGCTGTGGGGGGAATGTGCCCACCATAGGCAAGGCCGCCGCCGGCGGCGACGGCCGGCGCTGCACGCAGTGTTCCACCCGGTTGGACGAAGTGCGGGGGAAGCGTGGCCGCAGCCTTTGGTGGCGGGCCTGGGAGGCCGATTGCGCTGCTGGGGCAACGCTGTGTTGCGATGCCCGGCGCCGTGCCCGGAAGATGGTCGCTGCCTGCGCGGAACCGCCGAGGGCGCCAAAAAAAACGGGACGGCCTGGGCCGTCCCGTCATGCATCCGCCGAATGGCGCGCGCTTACAGCGCGGCGTCCTTCAGCTTCTTGAGCGGACGAACCTTCAGCTTGGTGGTGGCCGGCTTGGCGGCGAACCACTGCTCTTCCTTGGTGAACGGGTTGATGCCCTTGCGCTTCGGCTTGGCCGGCACATTGACGGTGGTGATCTTCAGCAGGCCCGGCAGGGTGAAGGAGCCAGCGCCCTTCTTGTGCACCGAAGAGGCGACAGCGCCTTCCAGCGAGGCCAGCACAGCGCGCACGTCCTTGGCGACAACGCCGGAGGCTTCAGCGATGTGTGCAACCAGGCCGGACTTGGTCAGCACTTCCTTGATCGGCTTCGGAGCGGCCGGCTTGGCGGCAGCCTTCGTCGCGACTTTCTTCACTGCCTTCTTCGGGGCAGCCTTCTTAGCGGTCTTTGCCATGGTTTCCTGTTCCGTGAACGGTTGGTTGTTTGGTCGGCGCCGAACCCCGTCGGCAAGCGCAATGTAGGGCAACTCTCGGGCGCCGCCAATAGCCCGGAGCGCGGAAAGTGCATGTTTTTTCATATCCAGGCCGATTCAGTACATGGCCGGCGGTAGGGGGCAGGGGCACCCGGAGGGGCAGGAAAGCGCCGGCCCTTTCGCCGGGTGGAAGTGCGAAACCGCTGAAAACAAGGGAAAAACGGCATGGCGCGGAGCTGGCGCGAAGCAACCGGAGCACGCGTGCCGGTCGCGCTGCAATGCGGCAGAGCGACGCAGGCATAACGTGCGCCATGCGAGGGTGACCGTTCATCACCGCCACACAGGAGCAGCAAATGGGAATCTCGCGACACGCCACCGCGCACTGGGAAGGCGATCTGAAGTCCGGCAAGGGCCAGTTGAGCACGCCGCAGAGTGGCCTGCTGGACAAGACCCGCTATGGGTTCAACAGCCGTTTCGGCGAGGAGAAGGGCACCAACCCGGAAGAGCTGATCGCCGCCGCGCATGCCGGCTGTTTCACCATGGCGCTGTCGGCCAAGCTCGGCGAGGCCGGTTTCACTCCGACGTCGCTGGATACCGAGGCGAAGGTGGATCTGTCGATGGAAGGTGGCCCACAGCTTTCGCAGATCCGGCTGAAAGTGAAGGCCGTGGTGCCTGGGATCGATGCGACGCAGTTCCGTGCCATCGCCGACGATGCCAAGCAGAACTGCCCGGTGTCCAAGGCACTGAGCGCGGTGCCCATCAGCCTGGAGGCCGAGCTGGGCTGAGGTCGGTAGCGCCGGGCCATGCCCGGCGTCCCACACCAATCACCAGTCACCAATCAAGGGTGCCGGCGATCACGGTCTGCACCTGACCGCCGGACCACACCTCGCCGGCCTCGTCCACGCGCAGGGTCAGGCGTGCGTCATGCCCGACCTCCCGGCCCTGGCTGACGTCGAATGCCTCGCGGCCCCGCGGCAGAGCGCCGCGCAGGTCCAGCCATGCCGCCAGCACGGCGTTGGCGGCGCCGGAGGCGGCATCCTCGAAGCGGCGCCCGTTGCCGACGAACGCGCGCACGGCCAGATCGAAGCCTTCGTTGCCGTCGGCGAATGCATAGGCGAACACGCCCATGCTGTCGGTGGATTCGGCCAGCGCGGCCACCGCGTCCCAGTCCGGGCGCAGCGCGCGCAGGGCCGATTCATCGGCAACCTGGACCACCCACCAGCTGCGCCCGCCCTGCATGCGTGCGGGCGGCAACCGACCCAGTGGCCAGCCCTTCAGGGCCGCCTGCAGGCGCGGATCGTCCGCCCGCGCGGTTTCGGCCAGCTGCGCGCGCGGGGTGCGGATGGCAATGCGCTGCTGCGCGCCTTCGCCGCTGACCCGCAGCGGCAGCGCACCGGCAATCCCGTCCTGCACCAGCAGGCCATCCACCGCCTCCGCCAGGCCCGCCTGCAGCACGGCATGCGCGGTGCCTACGCTGGGGTGGCCGGCAAACGGGACTTCCTTCTGCGGACTGAACATGCGCAGGCGGTAGCTGGTTCCCGCCGTCTGCGGCGGGAACACGAAGGTTGTCTCGGGCAACCGCGTCCAGCGGGCGATGGCCTGCATGGTGTCGTCGTCGAGTCCGTCGGCATCCAGCACCACGGCCAGCGGATTGCCGGCACCGGCGCGCGGGGAGAACACATCCAGTTGCAGGAAACGGCGTGCGGACATCAGTGACAACTCCAGGAAACGATGGGACGGTGGCGCGGGGCCATGCTCCGCGAGCGCGCAGCGCGGCGAGTCGCCGGGCATGGCCCGGCGCTACCGGCAAGGCGGCATAGGGTAGCGCGGGGGGCTACCAGTGAATCTGCCCATCGATCACCGGCTGCACCTGGCCGCCGATCCATACGGTGCCCTGCGCATCGACCTGGACCTGGACCTCACCATCGCGGCCCACTTCGCGGCCCTGGCTGGCCACGTAGCCGGCGTCCGTGCCCGGCAGCGCGCTGCGTTGCCGCAGCCAGGCGCCAATCAGCGCATTGGCACTGCCGGTCACCGGATCCTCGGGCACGTTCACCGCATCGCCGGGGCAGAAAGCGCGCACCACGAGCGTGTGAGCGGCAGCCTGTTCCAGTGCGAACACGGCCACGCCGGTGGCGCCGGTGGCATTGGTCCAGTCGCGCACGGCGGCCATGTCCGGCGCCAGGGAGCGCACGCTGGCGGCATCACGCAGGGGCAGCAGCCACCATCGCGGACCGTTGTCCCACAACTGGGCCACATGGCCCTCGGCGGCCTGGGCCAGCAGCGCTTCCGGCACCGCCCCGGGAGCGGTATCCAGGTGCCGTGCTGCGGGGCTGCCGAGCTGGATCGTCGGTGCGGCAGCCGGGCCGGACACGCGCACCGGCAACAGCCCGGCGGCGCACTGCTGTACCAGGGCACCGTCGCGCGGCACGGCCAGGCCGCTGGTCACCGCTGCCCAGGCGGCACCGACACTGGGGTGGCCGGCGAACGGCAGCTCGCTGCCCGGGGTGAAAATGCGTACGTGGTAGTCGGCACCGGCCGCGGTGGGGCGGACGAAGAACACTGTCTCGGACAGGTTCAGCCAGGCGGCCAGCGCCTGCATGCGGTCGCTGGAAAGCCCGTCCGCGTCAAATACGACACCCAGTGGGTTGCCCGTGCCGGGACGGGGAGCAAAGACATCGAGCTGCAGGTAACGATAGGCGGTCATGGCGGGGATATTGGGCTTAGAATCGAAGGTTCCGCCCCCAGGGGCGGCTTCCCCACAATACACATAGCCAATCCATGTCAGCTTCCCCCCTTGTCGATCGTTGGATCGTACTGAAGTTCGGCGGCACCTCGGTGTCGCGTCGCCATCGCTGGGACACGATCGGGAAGCTGGCGAAAAAACGCGCGGAAGAGACCGGCTCGCGCGTGCTGGTGGTGGTTTCGGCGCTGTCCGGGGTGACCAATGAGCTGACCGCGATCGCCGACGGTGCGGCGGACAGCCGTGATCGCGTCGCCGCGCTGGTCGAACGCCACGAGGCATTCCTGGTCGAGCTGGGCCTCGGCCGCGAAGTGCTGGCCGAGCGTCTGGCCGCCCTGCAGGGCCTGCTGGACGATCCGCGCGCGGCCACCCGGCCGCTGGACTGGCAGGCCGACGTGCTGGGCCAGGGTGAACTGCTGTCCTCGACCGTGGGCGCGGCATACCTGCGCGCGTCCGGGCTGGACATGGGCTGGATGGATGCCCGGCACTGGCTGGATGCACTGCCGCCGCAGCCGAACCAGAGCGACTGGTCGCAACGCCTGTCGGTGAACTGCCAGTGGCGCTCGGATGCGGACTGGGCGCAGCGCTTCCGTGCGCAGCCGACCCGCCTGCTGATCACCCAGGGCTTCATCTCGCGGCACGCGGACGGTGGCACTGCCATCCTCGGCCGTGGCGGTTCGGACACCTCGGCGGCGTACTTCGGTGCGCTGCTCGGCGCCAGCCGGGTGGAAATCTGGACCGACGTGCCGGGCATGTTCAGCGCCAATCCCAAGGATGTGCCGGACGCGCGCCTGCTGACCCGTCTGGATTACTACGAGGCGCAGGAAATCGCCACCACGGGTGCCAAGGTGCTGCATCCGCGCTCGATCAAGCCGTGCCGCGATGCCGGTGTACCGATGGCGATCCTCGACACCGAGCGCCCCGAGCTTCCAGGTACCAGCATCGACGGCAATGCCGCGCCGGTACCGGGCGTGAAGGCAATCAGTCGTCGCAACGGCATCGTGCTGGTGTCGATGGAAGGCATCGGCATGTGGCAGCAGGTCGGCTTCCTGGCCGATGTGTTCGCCCTGTTCAAGAAGCACGGCCTGTCGGTGGACCTGATCGGTTCGGCCGAAACCAATGTCACCGTGTCTCTGGATCCGTCGGAGAACCTGGTCAACACCGATGTGCTGGCCGCGCTGTCGGCCGACCTGTCGCAGGTGTGCAAGGTCAAGGTGATCGTGCCCTGTGCGGCGATCACCCTGGTCGGGCTGGGCATGCGCTCGCTGCTGCACAAGCTGTCGGATGTGTGGGCCACGTTCGGCCGTGAGCGCGTGCACATGATCTCGCAGTCGTCCAACGACCTGAACCTGACCTTCGTCATCGATGAGGCCGATGCCGATGGCCTGCTGCCGATCCTGCATGCGGAACTGATCGACAGCGGCGCCATGCCGGTGGAGGAAACCGAGGTGTTCGGCCCGCGCTGGCGCGAGATCGCCGGCACGGTTCGCCCGCGCGGCACGCCCTGGTGGCGCGGCCAGCGGGCACACCTGCTGCAGCTGGCCGACGCGGGCACCCCGCGCTACGTCTATCACCTGCCGACCGTGCGGGCGCGTGCCCGCGCGCTGGCTGCGATCAAGCCGATCGACCAGCGTTACTACGCGATCAAGGCCAACAGCCACCCGGCCATCCTGCAGTTGCTGGAGTCGGAGGGTTTCGGTCTGGAGTGCGTTTCGCATGGCGAGCTGAAGCATGTGTTCCAGCACCTGCCGGAACTTTCGCCCAGGCGTGTGCTGTTCACCCCCAGCTTCTGCCCGCGCAGTGAGTACGAGGCCGCGTTCGCACTGGGCGTGACCGTCACCGTCGACAACGTCGAAGCCCTGCAGCGCTGGCCGGACCTGTTCCGCAACCGCGAGCTGTGGTTGCGCGTGGACCTGGGGCGCGGCGAAGGTCACCACGCCAAGGTCCGCACCGGCGGCAAGGAGTCCAAGTTCGGCCTGCCGATCGCCCGTGTCGATGAGTTCGTCCGTGCCGCCACCGAACTGGGCAGCCGGGTGGTCGGCCTGCACGCCCACCTGGGCAGCGGCGTGGAAACCCCGCAGCATTGGCGCCTGATGTGCGATGAGCTGGCAGGCTTCGCCCGCCGCATCGGCAGCGTGCAGACGATCGACATCGGCGGTGGCCTGCCGATTCCGTACAGCGACGAGGACGAGCCCTTCGATCTGGACGCGTGGGCTGCCGGCCTGGCCGAGGTCAAGGCGCTGCACCCCGCATTCCGCCTGGCCATCGAGCCGGGGCGCTACCTGGTGGCCGAGTCCGGCGTGCTGCTGACCCATGCCACCCAGGTGGTGGAGAAGGACGGCGTGCGCCGCGTCGGCCTGGATGCCGGCATGAATACGCTGATGCGTCCGGCCCTGTACGACGCTTGGCACGACATCGAGAACCTCAGCCGCCAGGGCGGGTACGCCGAGGCGGCATTCGATGTCGTCGGCCCGATCTGCGAGTCCAGCGATGTGTTCGGCAAGCGGCGCAAGCTGCCTGTGTCCACCGCGCCGGACGACGTGATGCTGATTGCTGACGCTGGCGCCTATGGCTACGTGATGTCCAACACCTACAACCAGCGGGCGCTGCCGCGCGAGGATGTGATCGAGTGATCGCCCTGCGCGCGCTGCACCCGCCCACCGACACGCCCCGCGCAACCGCGCGGGTCCGTGCCTGACCGGATACACCATGACTGCTTTCGACAAACACCAGGTCTCCCGTTTCCGCTTCGTCCGCTGCGAATTTGCCGCGGACAGCGGCGTGGCACGGCTGGTCTATGCCTTCGATGATGGCCCCGAGATGGTGGAAACGATCACCGTTCCCGGCGCCCCGTTCGTCCTCGACCCGGCGCGCGCCGCTGCCGTGCAGCGAGCGCTGCAGCTGCTGCACCTGATCGCCGGCGTCAGCTACTACAAGGCCGGCGTGCCGGAGATCGTCAGCATCGACAGCTACGCCATCGATGCCGATACCGCGGCGCTGGTGGAAGCGATCTACCTCAACGGCCTGGGCGAGTTCGCCTACCGCAACGGCCTCAACCTGCGTGGCCGCTTCCGCCTGCCGGTGCAGGGCGAGCCGGTGCAGGCACCGGAGGTGGGCCTGCATCCGCATGCGCTGGTCGCCATCGGTGGCGGCAAGGATTCGCTGGTCAGCATCGAAGCGCTGCGACGGGCGGGCGTGGACGAGACGGTCACCTGGATCGGCGGTTCGCAGCTGATCCGTGCCTGCGCCGAACGCACCGGCCTGCCGACGCTGAACCTGGGCCGCGCGCTGGCGCCGGAGCTGTTCGAGCTCAACCGCCAAGGGGCGTGGAACGGCCATATCCCGGTGACCGCGGTGAACTCGGCGATCATGGTGCTGGCAGCCCTGCTGCAGGGCGTGGACCAGGTGGTGTTCTCCAACGAACGCTCGGCCAGCTACGGCAGCCAGATTCCGGGCACCGGCGAGGTGAACCACCAGTGGTCCAAGGGCTGGGCGTTCGAGCAGGCCTTCGGCAGCCATGTGCAGGCGCACGTGGCCGCAGACCTGCAGTACTACTCGCTGCTGCGACCGATGTCGGAACTGGCGGTGGCCCGCCAGTTTGCCAAGAGCGACTTCTACGACGCGCATTTCTCCAGCTGCAACCGCAACTTCCATATCCTCGGCGAGCGCCCCGTGAACCGCTGGTGCGGCGTCTGCCCGAAGTGCCATTTCGTGTTTCTGGCGCTGGCGCCGTTCATGCCCAAGACCCGCCTCGTGCGCATCTTCGGTCGCAATCTGCTGGACGATGTCGAGCAGGCCGGTGGCTTCGACGCGCTGCTGGAGTTCCAGGATCACAAGCCGTTCGAGTGCGTGGGCGAAGGTCGTGAATCGCGTGCAGCGATGGCGACCCTGGCGCAGCGACCGGAGTGGAAGGAAGATGCGCTGGTGAAGCGCTTCTGCAACGAGATCCAGCCGCAGCTCGACGCGGCCGAACTGGAGCTGGCGCCGATGCTGCAGTTGCAGGGCGAGCACCGCATTCCGGCTGCGCTGTGGGAACGGGTGCGTGAAGATTTCTCAGCTTGAGGGAAAGCGCGTCGCGCTGTGGGGCTGGGGGCGTGAGGGCCGTGCCGCATTCGCGGTGCTGCGTGCACGCCTGCCGACGTTGCCGCTGAGCCTGTTCTGTCCTGCCGCCGAAGCCGATGCGGCGCGCGCGGAAACGCAGGAGTCACTGGAGGTGCGTGGCGAGCCTTCGGCCGAGGCGCTGGCCGCGTTCGACGTGGTGATCAAGTCACCCGGCATCAGTCCCTACCAGCCGATCGCGGTGGCCGCGGCGGCACGGGGCACGCGTTTCATCGGGGGCACCGCGCTCTGGTTCGCCGAGCATGCCGCTGACGACGGCATCGTCCATGACACCGTGTGCGTGACCGGTACCAAGGGCAAAAGCACCACCAGCGCGCTGGTCGCGCACCTGCTGCGTGCGGCCGGTCATCGCACCGGCCTGGTCGGCAACATCGGCCTGCCGCTGCTGGAAGTGCTGGACCCGCAGCCGGCGCCTGAGTATTGGGCGGTGGAACTGTCCAGCTACCAGACCGGCGAAGTGGCGCGCAGTGGCGCGCGACCGCAGGTGGCGGTGGTGCTGAACCTGTTCCCCGAACATCTGGACTGGCATGGCAGCGAACAGCGCTATATCGAGGACAAGCTGCAGCTGGTCACCGATGCCGCTCCGTGCATCGCCGTGCTCAATGCCGCCGATCCGCATCTGGCGGAACTGACGCTGCCGCACAGCCAGGTGGTCTGGTTCAACCAGCCGCAGGGTTGGCACATGCGTGGCGACATCGTGCATCGTGGCGAACAGGCGGTGTTCGATACACGCAATACGCCGCTGCCGGGCCGCCACAACCGAGGCAACCTGTGTGCGGTGCTGGCCGCGCTGGAAGCGCTGGGCCTGGACGCGGCGGCGCTGGCGCCGGCCGTGCAGGATTTCCGTCCGCTGCCCAACCGGCTGCAGCGCATCGGCGTGGCCGATGGGCTGACCTACATCAACGATTCGATCAGCACCACGCCGCACGCCAGTCTGGCGGCGCTGGAGTGCTTCAGCGGCCAGCGCATCGCGCTGCTGGTGGGCGGGCATGACCGCGGCCTGGACTGGACCGATTTCATGCAGCACATGGCGCACGATGTGCCGCCGGTGGAGATCGTGACCATGGGCAGCAACGGCCCGCGCATCCACGCGATGCTGCAGCCGCTGGCCGATGCAGGTCGATTCGGGCTGCATGCGGCCGTCGACCTGCCGGAGGCCATGGCGCTGGCACGCGCTGCGCTGGGCCAGCAGGGCGGGGTGGTGCTGTTGTCGCCGGGCGCACCAAGTTTTGGGGCCTACCGCGATTACGTTGCGCGCGGACGTCACTTCGCCGAGCTGGCCGGATTCGATCCGGACAGCATCAGCGCGATTCCGGGCCTGGGCATCGCCTGAGGGGGGCGGATCCCTTTCCGCAGGAAAGGGTTCTGACCCCGGCGGGATCCCGGCCGGCAACCCACCGGCAAATTCATCCACGCAGGCGTGGATCTACGCTTCCTCGATGAACGCGTAGTCGCCGTCAATCAACTGCTGCAGATACGCATCGAAGCCGGGCGCGATGACCGCATAGCTGTCCGGATCATGCAGGTAGCGCACCACCTGGCCGACGGAGCCACCCGGTGCCGGGTCGAAATCCAGGTACAGCATCGAGGTGCCGCCGTTGTTCATGCAGTGCGAGAAGCACAGGCGGCGGCTCATCGGTACGTCGGCATCGATGCCGTCGCCGAGAATCTCCGGTTCGTCGTCCAGCCATTCTTCGTAGATCGAGCGGATGCTGTCGTCCCAGTGCCGCTGATCCTCGAAGATCTGTGCGACCGAGCACAGGTAGTAGGGGTATCCGCCGCCTTCCACGTCCGAGCCGAGCATCAGCACGCAGACCTCGCCCTCGGGATACCGGCGGAAATGCGTGCCATCCACGCGCGACAGCAGCGCAACCAGACTGTCAGGTACCTGCGGCCACTGCGCACGCAGGCGTTGCAGGTCTCCGGCGCTGGCGCCCTGGACATGCGCCCATTGCGCAGCATCGTCGGCGGGCAGGCGCGGCATCAGGCCGGACAGGAATTGATCGACAAGGTTCATTCGCAAACAGGGGCTGGGCGGAATCAGGGCGTATCCAACCACACCTGCGTCACGCCGCCAATGCAGAATGCGGACGGGAGGGGGACATCAGGCGACCCCTCTGTTTCCTTTTCTCTGGAGCAGGCGCATGAATGCATGGCGTTGCGGTGTGGCGATGGTCCTGGGTCTGGCGGCGCTGCCGGCGTGGGCGGCGATGAAGACCCAGCCGGTGGAGTGGACGCACCAGGGCACGACCTTCAGCGGGGTGCTGGTCTATGACGACGGGGACAGTGACAAGCGCCCCGGACTGGTGATGGTGCCGAACTGGAAGGGTGTGAACGAATCGGCGGTCGAGAAGGCCAAGCAGCTGGCCGGCGATGATTACGTGGTGCTGGTGGCCGATGTCTATGGCAAGGGTGTGCGGCCGAAGACCGATGCCGAGGCAGGGCCGGTCGCCACCGCGTTGCGCAACGACCGGCCGCTGCTGCGTGCGCGTGCGCTGGAGGCGGTGAATGTGCTCAAGGCACAGGCCGGCAAGGTGCCGCTGGATGCCAGCCGCATCGGTGCGGTCGGCTTCTGCTTCGGCGGTACCACCGTTCTGGAGCTGGCCCGCGCGGGCGCGCCGCTGGCCGGCGTGGTCAGCCTGCATGGTGGGCTGGGCTCGCCGCTGCCGGCGCAGGCCGGTGGAGCGCATCCCTCGGTGCTGGTACTCAATGGTGCCGATGACAGGAGCGTGACCGCGGCCGACATCGCCAGCTTCCAGAACGAGATGAATGCCGCCAAGGTCGACTGGGAATTCACCAACTACAGCGGCGCCGTGCATTGCTTTGCCGAGCGTGATGCCAACAATCCGCCGGGGTGCCAGTACAACGAACGGGCGGCGAAGCGCGCGTGGAAGGCACTGGATGAGTTCTTCGAGGAGCGCTTCGAGAAGCGCTGAGGCACCGGGTTCGCCGGGCATGGCCCGGCGCTACCACAGCACACCACTCACGCAGGGCGCGGCGGCACCCGGTAGCGGCGGGCGCGGCCCCGCCCGCGCCGGGGCGACCCG
>NZ_JBRRBV010000025.1:0-40936 GCF_056756445.1 Stenotrophomonas sp. STEN225
GCGCTACCGCTCGTGCGGGTCATGGGGTAGCGCCGGGCCATGCCCGGCGAGCGCAGCGGCAGCCCGCAAACAGACACGGCCCCTTGCGGGGCCGTGTCTGCAAGCGTGAGTACCACGCGGTGTCAGCGCAGCACCTGCTCCACCAGCTGCACGTCCGCGCTCTGCAGCGGTTCGGCGGCATTGCGCGACAGCTGCACCTGGTAGGTGCCACCTTCAATCTTCCACTGGCGGGCCTGCGCATCGTAGTGGGCCAGGGTCTTCGGCTCGGCTTCGATACGGATGCGGCGCTGCTCACCCGGCTGCAACTGCACCTTGTCGTAGCCGATCAGCCGGATCGGCGTGCTGCTGCCCGCCGGCAGCTTCAGGTACAGCTGGGCCACGTCGGCACCGGCGCGCTTGCCGGTGTTGCGGATGTCCACGCTGGCGACCAGGCGCGAACCTTCCACGCTCACCTTCAGGTTGTCGTAGGCAAAGGAGGTGTAGGACAGGCCATGGCCGAAGGCGAAGGTCGGAGTCAGGCCCTTGGCGGCCATCCACTTGTAGCCGACGTTGGCGCCTTCGATATCGAAATCGAACACATCACCGAACGGTTTGGCCGGCTTGAAGCCCAGGCCATCGATATGCGGGCGCGGCAGCTGCGACTCGTCCGTCACCCAGGTCACCGGCAGGCGGCCGGACGGATTGGCCTGGCCGGTCAGCAGTGCGGCGATGCCCTCGCCACCGCGGATGCCGGGATACCAGGCCTGCAGCATCGCCGGCACCTGCGCCAGCCACGGCGTGCGCACCGGGCCGTTGGTTTCCAGCACCAGCACGGTCTTCGGGTTGGCCTTGGCCACCGCCGAAATCAGCGCATCCTGATTGTCCGGCAGCTGCATGTCCGGCAGATCCACCGATTCGGCGGCCCACTGCGTGGCGAACACGATGGCGACATCCGCCTGTGCGGCGGCCTTGGCTGCAGCCGCGGCATTGTTGCCGTCCACATACGCGATGGTGGCGTCCGGGCGCGCTGCACGCAGCGCTTCCAGCGGCGAGGACGGATGGAACATCACCGGGCCCGGCCAGGTGGTCGGCATGACGCCCGGCACCGCGTTGGTGCCCTTGGCGGTCACGCCCACCATCGACGAACCGCCACCACCGATCACGCCCTTGTCGGCATGGCCGCCGATGATGACGATGCGCTTCACGCTGTCGGCCAGCGGCAACAGGTTGCCTTCATTGCGCAGCAGCACGCTGCCCTCTTCCACCGTGCGCTGTGCCACGGCAAAACCGGCCTCGGCATCAACCTTCTGGTGCTGCGGCGGGTTGTCGAAGTTGCCGTGCAGGAACATCGTGCGCAGGATGCGCGCCACCATGTCGTTCAGGCGCGCCTGCGGCACCACGCCGCCGTGCACGGCCAGGCGCAGCGGCTCGTCGAAGAACACCGCCGCGTCGAACACTTCACCGGCCGACTGCTGGTCCAGGCCGGCCAGCGCCGCCTTTGAGCCACTGTGCACGCCACCCCAGTCGGACATCACGAAACCAGGGAACTTCCATTCCTGCTTCAGCACCTGGTTCATCAGGTAGCCGTTCTCGCAGCCGTAGGTGCCGTTGATCTTGTTGTATGAGCACATCGCCACGCCCGGGCGGCCGGTCTCCAGCGCGATCTCGAAGGCCAGCAGGTCGGACTCGTGCATGGCCTGTTCGCCGATGCGTACGTCATGGAAGTTGCGGCGGGTCTCCATGTCGTTCAGCGCGAAGTGCTTCATCGAGGAGATCACGTGCTGGCTCTGCACGCCCTGGATCAACGCGCCGACCATCGAGCCTGCCAGCAGCGGATCTTCGCCGGCGTACTCGAAGTTGCGGCCGTTGCGCGGATCGCGCTGCAGGTTGACGCTGCCGGAAAGCAGGATGTTGAAACGCTGCTGCCAGGCCTCGCGGCCCATCGTCGCGCCGCCTGCGAAAGCCACTTCGCGGTTCCAGCTCGATGCGGTGGACGGGCCGGAGGGCATGGCGGTGGCGAAGTCGCCGGGCCGGATGCCGCCGGGGTTGGTCACACCGACGCCGGCGTCGGCCGACTGCTGCGAGGGAATGCCCAGGCGTGGCACGCCCGGCACGAAACCGGCCGAACCGACCGCGCCGTCCGGCAGCGGGCCGCCGTCCTTGCCCAGCCCGAAGTAGCTGTGCAGCATCTGGAATTTCTCATCCTCGGTCATCGCCTTCAGCAGCAGCGCAGCGCGGGCGTCGGCGTTGAGGGTGGTGTCCATCCACGGCGCATCGCCCCCCTTGTCGGCGGCATAGGCCAGGGTCAGCAGGGTCGCGCGCAGGGCGCTGCCCTCAACCTTGAACGGCGCACTGCTGGCGGCCTGGAAGCCATCGCTGAAGTAGCTGGCATCGGCTTCCGGGGCCACCCGCGCCGGATCGAAACCGGCAGCCTTGGCGGAATCGCCAGCAACAGCGCCGAGCAGCACCGCCGGCGCACCCAGCCGCGAACGCGACACCAGGGCCGGCAACTGCAGGGCACCCGCGCCGGCATCGGTGTAGACCGCAACGGTGTGGCGACCGTCATCCAGGCGCAGGTAGTTCAGCCCCGGCTGGTCCGGGCCGGATTCCGCCGCGATCGGCAGCCGGGTCAGCACGGCCTGACCGCGCTGGGTCCGGCCATCGTCCTTCCCGGCGGCGATGAAGCGGTATTCGTAGCCCAGGCCATCAGCCAGCAGCTGCAGCGGATCGACCTGGTCGATGCTGCGCTGCACCTGCCGCACACTCACGGCATCCACCTGCAGGGATCCAAGCTGGGTGGCCAGGGCCGGCATCGCTTCGGCCGGCGGCGCCTGCTCCAGGGTCAACACGGTGAACGCGGCGGGATCGGCCCACGCCGGCGCGATGACGGCGGCGGACACGGCGAGGGACAGGGCAAGCGGCTTTGTAAACGTTTTCATCGACGGGCGTAATTCCGTTGCCAAGGCAATCGGTCCAGGGAAAATGCCGCCGAAGGGTGCAGCGTTCATGCCGTACAGGCGTTGCCGGGCAACACCTCAGGCCGGAGGGCGGACCGGTCTGCGCGCGGGACCCTCCTCCCGGCGTGACAACCTGCCTGCCCGGGCCACGCACGTGGCCCAACCTGTGAAGATTGTGCGAGGGCGTTCATGCCTGTCAACAGGACCTAAGGCACAGGCCAGCCCCTGCACGCCGGTTATCAGTCCATCACCGGCGGTCATCAGTAGGGTGCGCGGCGCTGCCGATAATGGAAGCCCCTGGCCACGGATCACGCCCATGAACGTACATCGCGACTTCGACCATCTCTGGCGCGACCGCTGTGACACCTCCAGCCAACGCAGCCCGCGCGTGCTGATCCGCGTATTCGTCGCTCCCGGCGAACTGGAGCGCAGTGTGGCGTTCTACGAGCAACTGCAGGGTGTGGTCGCCGATGCCGGGTTTCCGTTTCCCGATGCAGGACTGCGCCTGGCCATGGTCGGTGCCTTCCTGCTGATCGAAGGCAGCGAGACCGCACTGGCACCCTTCACCTCGACCACGGGCACCCTGCTGGTCGACGATGTCCGGCCCTATCACGACAAACTGATCGCTGCCGGAGCCGAGATCATCTTCCCGCTGCAGATCGTCCCGACCGGTGCGGCGTTCAATGCGGTACATCCCGATGGCACCGTGGTCGAGTACGTGCACCACCGCCCGGATCCGCAGGGGCGGTGAGTGCGGGGCACGTTGATCGATGAACCGCGCCCGCTCTTCAGCAACCTGAAACGCGGCGCTCGAATTCATTAGTAATTCTACTCACGAGGCGAGTAGCATGTCCGGTCTCAGCCCTTGATACCGGCCTGTCGATACTCGCTCCATGCCAGCCGTTTCCGACAACTATTGTCGCTTTCAGCCAGCCCCCACGCGTTTCCGGACGGTGGGCTGATGGGTGCGGTCATTGCCCTCGACCGTCTCCTGGACGGTCGCCAGCTATGGCGCGGTCCGGCGCGGCACGGCCCGGCCAGCGACCATCTGGCCAGTGGCCACCCCGCCCTGGATGCACGCCTGCCCGGGGGGGGATGGCCGGCCAGCGGGCTGTGCGAGGTGCTGCAGGGCGCGCCGGGTGTAGGCGAACTGGCGCTGGTCTGGCCGGCATTGGCAAAGCTGAGCCGCCGCGAGCGGCCGATCGTGCTGGTCGCGCCGCCTTACCGGCCGCATGCGCCGGCCTGGGCCGCGGCCGGGCTGGATCTGGCGCAGCTGCAGATCATCCAGGCCGGGCCGAAGCAGGCGCTGTGGGCCACCGAACAATGCCTGCGCTCGGCGGCCTGCGCGGCAGTGCTGTGCTGGCCACAGCAGGCCGACGACCGCGCCCTGCGCCGCCTGCAGGTAGCCGCCGACAGTGGCCAGTGCCTGGGCTTCGTGTTCCGCGAGGCGCGTGCGGCCCGCAACCCGTCCCCGGCCAGCCTGCGCCTGCAGCTCGACCACGGCCAGGTCCGGGTCCTGAAGTGCCGTGGCGGATTGCCGCCGGCACAGCCGCTGCCACTGGCCATCGCCCACTGAGGCGGCCGCATGGACTGGGCCTGCCTGTTGTTGCCGCAGCTGGCGCTGGATTGCGTGCTGCGCCTGCAAGCGGATCCGCAGCGGCCACTGGTGCTGCTGCAGGGGCCGGCGCAGCGTCGCGTGCTGCGCGCCGTCAGCCCTGCTGCGCGTGCAGCCGGCCTGCGTCCGGGCATGCTGTTGTCGGCCGCACAGGTACTGGTGCAGGACCTGCAGCTGCATGACTACGATCCGGCCACCGAGCTGCACACCCGCCAGTTGCTGGCCAGCTGGCTGTACGGCTTCAGTTCGCAGGTCAGCCTCGACTTTCCTCATGCCCTGGTCCTGGAGATCGGTGCCAGCCGTGCCCTGTTCGGCGATTGGCTGGCGATCGAACGGCGCCTGCGTGATGGCCTGCATGAACTTGGATTCCGTCACCGCCTGGTCGCGGCGCCCAATCCCCATGCCGCACGGGTGCTGGCCAACGTGCATGATGGCCTCGGTATCGATGCAGAACAGTTGCCAGCCCTGTTGACGCAGCTGCCCTTGCCGCGCAGCGGATTGCCGGCCGATGCGGTGACCGTGCTTGGCCGCTCCGGGCTGCGTACGCTGGGGGCAGTGTTCGACCTGCCGCGCGAAAGCCTGGCGCGCCGCTTCGCACCGGACGTGCTGCAGCAGCTGGACGCGCTGCGTGGCCTGCCCACCGCACCCCTGCGCTACTACCAGCCACCAGACCGTTTCGACGCACGCATCGAATTCGAGTACGAGATCGAATCCAGCCAGGCCCTGCTGTTTCCGCTGCGGCGCCTGCTGCTGGATCTGGCGGCCTTCCTGTGCTCGCGCGATGGCGGCGTGCAGCGTTTCGACCTGCATTTCGAACACGACCTGCTGCCTGCCAGCGTGCTGACCATCGGCCTGCTCGCACCCGAGCGCGATGCCGCGCTGCTGTTCGAGATCGCCCGTAACCGCATGGAGGCTTTCCCGCTGCCGGCGGGCAGCCGGGCCCTGCGCCTGCAGGCCGAACAGCTGCCGCCCTTCGTGCCCGCCGCACGCGATCTGTTCGACACCCGCCCGGCACAGGCGATGCCGTGGACCCAGCTGCGCGAGCGCCTGCGTGCACGGCTCGGCGATGACGCCGTGCAGCCCCTTGCCGTGCAGGCCGACCATCGCCCCGAACGCGCCAGTGGCACCCAGGCACCCGCCAGGCCACCGGCGTACTGGCCGCTGCGCCCCGGCTGGTTGCTGGACACACCACAGGTGCTGCGTGACCCGCGGCTGCGCATCGTCACCGGGCCGGAGCGGATCGAATCAGGCTGGTGGGACCAGGCCGATGCGCGCCGTGACTACTACGTGGTGGAAACCGCACACGGCCAGCGCGGCTGGGCCTTCCGTGAGCGCAATGATCCACATGCACCGTGGATGCTGCACGGCTGGTTCGGCTGAACCACCATGCACGATGAGCTGCCCGGCTATGCCGAACTGCACTGCCTGTCGGCCTTCAGCTTCCAGCGCGGTGCCTCCACCGCCGAGGAACTGTTCGCACGTGCCCGCGGCCAGGGCTACCGCGCGCTGGCGATCACTGACGAGTGTTCGCTGGCTGGCATCGTGCGCGCCTGGCAGGCAGCGAAGACACAGGGCGTGGCGCTCATCGTCGGTGCCGAGTTCCAGGTCGAAGAGGGCCCGAAGCTGGTGCTGCTGTGCACCGACCAGGCTGCCTACGCCGGGTTGTGCCAGTTGATCACCACCTGCCGGCGGCGGGCCGGCAAGGGCGAGTACCGCTGCCTGCGCGATGACCTGTCCGGCCTGCCCGACGGCCTGTTGTGCCTGTGGCTGGACCGGCAGCCCGCCGCCACCGATCTGCCACTGCTGCGCGCAGCCTTCAAGGATCGCCTGTGGCTGGCGGTGGAACTGCACCATGAGCACGACGACGCGCGCCGCCTGCAGCAGCTGCAGGCGTTCGGCGAACGCCACGGCCTGCCGCTGGTCGCCAGCGGCGATGTGCACATGCATGTGCGCCGCCGCCGCGCGCTGCAGGACACGCTGACCGCGATCCGTCACCGCTGCAGCGTGGCCGAAGCCGGCTGGCGCCTGTTCCCCAATGGCGAACGCCATCTGCGCCCGCGCACCGCGCTGGCCCGGTTGTATCCCCCTGCACTGCTGGCCGAGACCGTGCGCATCGCCGAGCGCTGCCACTTCACCCTGGACCAGTTGAAGTACACCTACCCGCGTGAACTGGTGCCGGAAGGTCATGACCCGGACAGCTGGTTGCGCGAGCTGGTGGAAGAAAAGATTCCCTGGCGCTGGCCGGAGGGCATCCAGGAGCCGCAGCGCAGGCAGATCGAGCACGAGCTGGCATTGATCAGGAAGAAGAACTATGCCTCCTACTTCCTCACCGTGCACGACATCGTGCGCTTCGCCCGCAGCCAGGACATCCTCTGCCAGGGCCGCGGCTCGGCTGCCAATTCAACGGTGTGCTTCGTACTGGGCGTGACCGAGATCGACCCCGCGCGCAGCAATCTGCTGTTCGAGCGCTTCATCTCCGCCGAGCGGAATGAACCACCGGATATCGATATCGATTTCGAGCATGAACGGCGCGAGGAAGTCCTGCAGTACGTGTTCAAGCGCTATGGCCGCGAACGCGCCGCGTTGACGGCGGTGGCGATCAGCTATCGCGGCCGCAGTGCGATCCGTGATGTCGCCCGCGCGCTGGGACTGCCGATGGACCAGGTCAATGAACTGGGCGCGGCGATGGACCATTGGGGTGGCAACATTCCGCTACCGGAAACCCTGCGCGAGCGCGGCTTCGACCCGGAGACGCCGCTGATGCGGCGACTGCTGTCATTGACCGCCGAGCTGATCGACTTCCCGCGCCACCTGTCGCAGCATCCGGGCGGTTTCGTGATTTCCGAACACCCGCTGTCGACGCTGGTGCCGGTGGAGAACGCAGCGATGGCCGACCGCACCGTCATCCAGTGGGACAAGGACGATCTGGATGCCACAGGCCTGATGAAGGTTGATTGCTTGGCGCTGGGCATGCTCACCGCCATCCGCAAATGCCTGGCAATGCTGAAGCAGCATGGCCTGCACGAAGGACGCATGGATGCGATCCCGCCCAAGGATGCGAAGACCTTCGACATGATCTGCGCCGCCGACACCATCGGCGTGTTCCAGATCGAATCGCGCGCGCAGATGGCGATGCTGCCGCGCATGCAGCCGCGCACGTTCTATGACCTGGTGATCGAAGTCGCGATCGTGCGGCCCGGTCCGATCCAGGGCGACATGGTGCATCCCTATCTGGAGCGGCGGCGGATCCTGCGCGAGCACGGCCCTGATGCACTGAACGATCCACACAATCCGCTCTACCCACCGCGGCTGGAACGCGTGTTCGCACGTACGCTGGGCGTGCCATTGTTCCAGGAACAGGTGATGCAGCTGGCGGTGGATGCGGCCGGTTATACCCCGGGCGAGGCCGATGCCCTGCGCCGTTCGATGGCGGCCTGGAAGCGCCGCGGCGGGCTGGAGCCGCATCGCGAGAAGCTGTTGGCCGGCATGCTGGAGAACGGCTTCAGTCGCGAATACGGCGAGCACCTGTTCGAGCAGATCAAGGGCTTCGGCGATTACGGCTTCCCGGAAAGCCACGCCGCCAGCTTCGCCCTGCTGACCTATAACAGCTGCTGGCTGAAGTGCCATCATCCGGCCGCGTTCACCGCCAGCCTGATCAACAGCCAGCCACTGGGGTTCTACAGCCCCGACCAGCTGCTGCAGGATGCGCGCCGGCACGGCATCATCGTGCTGCCGGTGGACGTGCGCCACAGCGACTGGGACTGCACGCTGGATTTCAGCAGGGGTCCCGCGGCGATCCGGCTGGGCCTGCGCCTGGTCGATGGCTGCAACGAACAGGTGGCACAGGCCATCATGCGCGAACGCGCGCGACGGCCATTCGACGATGTCGGCGATCTGTGCCAGCGCACCGTCCTGGACCGGCGCCATCAGGGCCTGCTGGCCGATGCCGGCGCGCTGCGCGGCCTCAGCGGGCATCGTCATCGTGCGCGCTGGGATGTCTCCGGCGTGGAAAACCGCCTGCCGCTGTTCGATCAGGCCCGCACCACCGCTGAAGCACGCGTGCCATTGCCGTTGCCCAGTGCGTGGGAAGACATGCAGGCCGACTACCGCAGCATCGGCACTACCCTGGGTCGCCATCCCATGTCATTCCTGCGCACGCAGCTGCGCAGCCGCGGCTGCCTCGACGCCGCACAACTGGCCGGCCACGGCCATGGCCGCCGCGTACGCATCGCCGGGCTGGTACGCATGCGCCAGCGTCCCCAGACCGCCAGCGGCGTCACCTTCCTTACCCTGGAAGATGAAACCGGCATGGTCAATGCCGTGGTCTGGCGGCACCTGGCCGACCGGCAGCACCGTGTACTGGTCGATACCCAGCTGATGCAGATCGACGGCCGACTGGAGCGTGTCGATGGCGTGCAGCATGTGATCGTGCAACGCATGCACTGCCTGGATGAGCTGCTGCAGGGCCTGCGCAGCCGAAGCCGCGACTTCCACTGAGGACACACCGCGTCACACAGCGAACTGGTCATGAGCGGCCCGCTTCCGTTATCGTCGGCACATCCAAGGAAGGACGATCCGATGCCCCGTGCACTCACGCTGACCACGCTGCTGGTCTCCACCCTCGCCCTGCTCGTTTCCGGCTGGACTGCCTGGAGCCTGCATCGCAGCCAATCGCCGCAGCGGGTGATCGAAGCCCGGGGCCTGGTCATCCACGATGGCGCCGGT
Organism: Stenotrophomonas sp. STEN225; assembly: GCF_056756445.1. NCBI lineage: Bacteria > Pseudomonadati > Pseudomonadota > Gammaproteobacteria > Lysobacterales > Lysobacteraceae > Stenotrophomonas > Stenotrophomonas sp. STEN225. The sequence continues at coordinate 9,277 of NZ_JBRRBV010000025.1, forward strand.
CAGGCGCGGGTGATCCTGGGCGCCCCGGTGCCCGACCCGCGCAGTCGCGGCCAGGTGCAGGGAACACGTGCCAGCGCCCTGTCCGGCCTGGTTCTGCTGGGTCCGGACGGCTCCGAACGCGGCGGCTACGGCACGACCGACCACGGTGGTGAAGCCCTGCTGACGCTTGACGATGCAGCCGGCACCACCGAAGTGTTCAAGGTGGTCGCCAACCCCGACCGCGGCGCCAGCCTGATGGTCAAACACCAGAACAACACCGGCGCGATGCTCACCTCCTGGCAGGGCAAGCCGGAGTTGATGTTCGTGGATGACAGCGGGCAGTCCTACTACGTGCGCCCCGGCGTCAGTGCCGCGCCCTGAAGGACGCGGGTTCATCATCCCAGCACGGCCGCCAGGTCATCGGCCAGCTGTCGCTGCTGCGGTGTTCCCAGCGCCGCACAGGTGATGCGCAGGCCATGGCCGGGGGCGGAAACCGCGAACACTTCGCCGGCACGCACATGCCAGCCGCGGGCGGCCAGCGCCAGTACCTGCGGGCGGCTGTCATCCGGCAGCGGCAACCACAGGTTCAACCCCTCCATCGGCACGGCCTGCTGCACGCCCCGCGCCTGCAGCAGCATCTGCAGCGACTGCAACCGCTGCTGGTAACGCACGCCGGCCGATGCGATCTTCGCCCGCTGCGGGGCTGATTCCAGCACCGAGACCGCCGCGTCCTGCAGCAGGTGGCTAACCCAGCCGGTTCCCGCTGCCAGCCGCAGGCGCAGCCGTACTGCGGTTTCCTCATCACAGGCCAGCCACGCCAGGCGCAGATCCGGGCCCAACGGCTTGGACAGCGAGCGCAGCAGTGCCCAGCGCCGGCCATCGACGGGCAGCACCGAGTGGTAGGCCTGCTGCGAGAGCAACGCGTAATGATCGTCGATCAGCACCGCCACCTGCGGGTAGCCGGCCAGCAGCTGGCGCAGTGCCCGCGCCCGCTTCGCATCCAGGCTGGCGCCGGTAGGATTGTGTGCGCGCGGCGTCAGCAGTACCGCGCGTGCGCCAGCCTCCAGCGCCCGCCGCAGCGACGCCACCTGCATCCCATGCGTGTCCACCGCCACGGGCAGCGGCGTGTGGCCAGCGGCATTGAGCACGTTGAGGCTGCCAAGGAAGCAGGGATCCTCTACAGCGATGCGGTCGCCGGGCAGCAGCCAGGCAGCCAGCAGGCGTTCGATGCCATCGACGGCACCGTGGCTCAGCTCCAAGGCATAGCCCTGCGGACAATCGGCATCCAGCGACGCACGTGCCAACCGCTGCATGCGCGGGTCGACCGTACCCACGCCGTACAGCCGAGGTGGCGCCGGTGCCAGGCGCAGGCTCGGCAACAGCCGTGGGTCCGGATTGCCACCTGCCAGATCGTGCAGCGCCAGCCCCGGCGGACTGCCTTCGCGCGCGACGGGGGCCGGCACGCCACGCACCGTGGTACCGCGCCGCCCCCCCGTACTGGCCAGGCCCGCCGCGTCCAGCCGCTTGTACGCGGCCGCCACCGTGTTGCGGTTGACGCCCAGCCGCTCGGCCAGCTCGCGTACCGGCGGCAGCACGCTGCCGGCGGTCAGCCGCCCGTCGCCGATGCCCTCGCGGATGCTGTCGAAGATCGATTCGGCACTGTGCCCGGTGATTTTCATTTTGTCCTATGCCAAAATAAATCTTGTCCTGTGCCAGTGTACCCCACCCTGGCCACCCTGCATTGGAGGTGCACGCATGCCCCTTGCCGCCGCCGACTGGCCTGTCGCCCAGTCCGTCGAACAGATCGCCCGCAACCTGCTCACGGTGCGCCAGCGCATCGCGCGGGCCTGTGCCCGCGCGGGCCGCGACCCGCAGAGCGTGCGCCTGCTGCCGGTCAGCAAGACCGTGGATGAGGCGCGCATCCGCATGGCCGTGGCTGCCGGCTGCCATGAGCTGGGTGAGAACAAGGTGCAGGAGGCACAGCGCAAGGCCGAGTCGATGGCCGACCTTGGCGTGCGCTGGTCTGTGATCGGCCACCTGCAGACCAACAAGGCCCGCCATGTGGCGCGCTTCGCCAGTGAATTCCAGGCGCTGGACAGCCTGCGCGTGGCAGAAGCGCTGCAGCAGCGCCTGCTGCTGGAGGACCGCACTCTGGACGTGTTCGTGCAGGTCAACACCTCCGCCGAACCCAGCAAGTACGGCCTGGAGCCCGGCGCCGTCGACGCTTTCGTGCAGCAGCTGCCCATGTTCGACCGCCTGCGCGTACGCGGATTGATGACCCTGGCCATCTTCACTCCAGAGGTGGAACGCGTACGCGCCTGCTTCGTCCGCCTGCGCACGCTGCGCGACCAGCTGCAGCGCAGCGCGCCGACCGGCATCGACCTGTCGCAGCTGTCGATGGGCATGTCCGGCGACTTCGAGGTCGCCATCGAGGAGGGCGCCACCGTGGTCCGCGTCGGCCAGGCCATCTTCGGAGCACGCGCGACACCGGACAGCGCCTACTGGCCCACCCGTGGAGGGGCCGCATGAAGCACGCGGTCGTCCTGCAACACATCGCCTTCGAAGACCTCGGCACGCTGCAGCCGCTGCTGTTGGCCCAGGGCTGGCAGCTGCACGTGCTGCAGGCCGGCATCGATGCGCTTGACGCGGCCGAAGCGGCTGATCTGCTGGTCGTACTGGGAGGCCCGGTCAGCGTCAACGATGGCCTGCTCTACCCCTTCCTGGCTGACAGCATCGAGCTGCTGCAACGGCGCCTGCACCTGCAGCGGCCGACCCTCGGCATCTGCCTGGGTGCGCAGCTGATGGCACGTGCGCTGGGGGCGGAGGTGGCGCCCAGCGGAGGCAAGGAAATCGGATTCGCGCCACTGCTGCTGACCGACGAGGGCCAGCGTTCTCCCCTGCTGGCATTGCAGGGCATTCCTGTGCTGCATTGGCATGGCGAAGCCTTCGAACTCCCGGACGGTGCGCACCGTCTTGCCAGCACACCCGCCTGCCGCCACCAGGCCTTTTCCATCGGGAAGCATGCACTGGCCCTGCAGTGCCACCCGGAACTGGACGCGCGGCAGTTCGAACGCTGGCTGATCGGCCACGCGCTCGAGCTGGCCCAGGCGGGCATCGACCCGAACGATCTTCGCGCGCAGGCACGCCGCTATGGCGCCCCGCTGGCCGCAGCCGCGACTGCGATGTTCAACCACTGGCTGCAGGAACTACCGGAGAACGCACGATGAACTACCGCCTGCTGGTCCACCGTCACGGCGCCTACTGGGGTCATTTCGACTGCCAAGGGGCCGATGCGCTGCAACGCCTGGAGACCATCGCCGCGCACCTGCCCAACGCAGCGGGATTCCAGCTGCAACGCCAGAAGGGCATTGGCGAAGAACGCATCCTGTCCAGCAGCGCCGAAGGCCTGCGCGTGCTCGCTGCACAGATCCAGTACCGCGACCTCTGACGCAGAGCGCGCTGCCGGCCCGCTCGCCTTCGATGCACCGGCACCATGGATGCAAATGATTCTCTTTTACTGTAAGGTGCAGGCGCTGCCCTTGCCGCCGCGGGCTGTTCCCTTTCCCAGTTGTAGCCCGCCCCGTGTCCACGCCTGTCGAACCGACGGATGTCGCGCATCTGTGCGCCGCCCATTACCGGCCGCTGCACGCCCACGTCCGCCGCAAACTCCCGCAACGCAGCGATGCCGATGACGTCGTCCAGGAGACCTGGCTGCGTGTCGTCAAGGTCGCCGCCAGTGGCCTGCTCAGCAATGGCCGCGCCTACCTGTACCGCGTCGCCCACAACCTGATCGCCGACCATTACCGGCAACGCCAGCGCCGCCGGGAAGACCCGCTGGACGAAGCCTCTCTGACCACCCTCGCCGATCCGGCGCCCCTGCCGGAACAACGCCTGCTCGATCTCGAGCAACTGCGTCACCTGGACGCGATCATCGCCGCCCTGCCGCCGCGCTCGCGGCAGGTGTTCCTGCTGGCCCGGGTCGAACAGATGGCCTTGGCCGAAATCGGTCGCCAGCTCGGCATCAGCCGGCAGACCGTGCATGGACACCTGCTGCGCGCGCTGGTCGCGCTGCAACAGGTGCCCGGCCCATGAGGCAGGACACGATCGCACGCGAAGCCGCACGCTGGTGGCTCGACGGCCATGACGGTACGCGCGACGAGCGCGCGTTCGCCCACTGGTATCAGGCAGACCCGCGCCATGCAGCACAGTACCTGCACCTGCAGCAGCTGTGGCAGGCCGGTGCCGGCCTGCCCAGCCTGCAACGCCAGCAGCAGCGTCACCGCCGGCGCGCCCTGCGCGAGGCGGGCATCGGCGCCCTGCTGCTGTGCGTGCTGGGCCTGTCGCTCCGCCAGGACGCACCGCCGCCAGAACTGGTGCTGCGCACCACCGTCGGCGAGATCCGCGAGACACCCTTGCAGGACGGTTCGCGCGTCGTGCTTTCTCCGGGCAGCGAGGTGCGCGTCCGCATCGACGGGCAGCGCCGGCAGCTGCAGCTCAAGAAGGGACAGGCCTGGTTCCAGGTTGCCGCCGATGCCGACCGGCCGTTCCAGGTGCGCACGCCGCATGGCAGGGTCACCGCGCTGGGCACCGCATTCGATGTCGCCGTGCAGAACGGCAGCAGCGTGGTGACCGTCACCGAACACCAGGTGCGGGTGGACAGCGGCAGCGGCAGCGGAGAGGCAAGCCAGGGCGAACAACTGCGCTTCGATGGCCAGACACCCGGCACCCCGTCGGCCGCACCGGCAGGCGTGCTCGCCTGGCGCGAGCGGCGCCTGCACTGGGTATCGGCCCCATTGGAGGATGTCGCCCGGGGGCTGGACCGCTGGGACGGTGGGCACACCTGGATCATGGGCGCGCACCTGCGCCAGCAGCGGGTCACCGTGCTGGGCAATGCCACCGGCGCCACCGGCACCCGCGACCAGCTCGCCCGGCAATTGCAGGTCCGCGTGCTGCGCATCGGTCCCGGACTTCAGCTGTGGCTGTCATCAACGCACGGCGCCGGCCATGCACCCTGACATCGTCCCTGCCCGTGCGTCTTCCCAGGCTGACGACGCTCTGCGTCACTCCCTGGAGACCTCGATGCTGTCCCACCGCCCCCTTGTCCTGGCCTTGTCGCTGGCCTGCGCCAGCCCGGTTCCATTCCTGTCCGGCCATGCCCAGGCACAGACCGCAACCCGCCACTACGACCTGCCTGCACAGCCGCTGGCCGGCGCACTGGATGCCTACAGCCGGCTCACCGGCATCGATCTTGTAATCGGTGGCGCGCTGCCCCAGCGCCAGATGGCGCCCGCCCTGCGCGGCAACTTCGACGACAGGCAGGCGCTGTCACAATTGTTGGCCGGCACCGGCCTGCGGCCCCGCTTCATCGATGCACGGCGTGCCACCCTCGAGCCGGCGCCTGCCAAGTCCAGCGATGGCAGCCGCCGCACCGGTCCGTTGCGCGTGCAGGGCACTCCTGCACAGGGCCATGCGCCCGGCACCGGCGCCAGCCAGTACGTCCCCGCCACCCGCGATGGCTTCGCGCCAGCCGTTGGCAGTGAACGCGTGGCGATGGCCGAACGCCAGGAGGGCAACAGCCTGCTGCGCTCGATGCCCGGCACGCACAGCTTCCACTCGCGCAGCCAGGCCGGCCTCCAGGTCAACATCCGTGGCATGACCGGCGCCGGCCGCGTCAACACGATGATCGACGGTGTCACCCAGACCTTCCGCAACAACGCCGGGCACGGCTCCGGCGGCCCGTTCGCCTATGTCGATCCATTCCTGCTGGCCGGGGTGGATGTGCAGCGCGGTGCCGTCGCTGGCGGCGATGGCGCTGGCACCCTGGCCGGTACCGCCAACTTCCGCACGCTGGATATCGATGACCTGCTGGGTGAGAGCCGCGACTGGGGCCTGCGCGCCGGCTACCGGCACGGCGACAACGGCTATGGCAGTGGCCGCACCTTCGCCGGCGCCTGGCGCCACAGCGAGGAAGGCGGTGACCGTCAGTTCGGCCTGCTTGCGGCGGCCAGCAGCAGCCGCAGCAGCGAGTACGCGACCGCCAACGGGCAGAAGAACAGCGCCGACCCGGGCAGCCAGCACCCCAGAAGCTGGCTGCTCAAGGCCCGCCTGCAACCCAGTGAGCTGCACCGGCTGGACCTGAGCCACATGCGCTACGAGAACGACTTCTATCACAACTACCCGTGGCAGATTTCGGCACGCAACCAGCGCGCCAGCTATCACTACACGCCCTACACGCCCTGGATCGATCTGCGCGCCAGCTTCGCCGCCAACAAGACGCGGCTGTTCTATCCGCCGGTGGAAGTGTCCAGCTACATCGGCCGGCGTACCCACAGCAGCCTGAGCAGCTGGAACATCGACAACACCAGCCGCTTCGAGATCGGCTCGCTGCAGGCACGCTGGAACACAGGCCTCAAGCACCAGTCGGACATTTTCGTTGCTGATACGCCCACCCTGCGCGGCGCCAACCCGCAGGGGCGCAGCCAGCTGGACAGCGTGTTCAGTACGCTCGAACTGCAGTACGGCATCTACGCACTGACCACCGGGCTGCGCCAGGATCGCTACGGCATCCGCGGGCACATCCCGGCCTGTTCGGATGTGCCGGGCCAGTGCACCCGGATCAACGGCGGGGGCATCGACATCCGCCGCCGCCAACATGCACTCAGTCCCAGCCTCTCGGTTTCGTTGCAGGCAACCGACTGGCTGCAGCTGTACGCCGAGGCCTCGCGGACATCGCGGCCCCCACGCGTGCAGGAGATGTTCTTCGAGAAGATTCCGCTGGAAGGCATGAGCGATGCCGATGGCGTAGGCGCCAATCCATTCCTGCGTCGCGAACGCTCGCGCAACCTGCAGTTCGGCGCCAATCTCAGCACCGACTCGCTGCTGCGCGACGGCGACCTGGCCCAGTTGCGGGTAACCCGCTTCGACAACCGCATTCGCGACTACATCAAGCCGCAGTACCTGCTGATCGTGCATCCACCGGAAATCGAGCCCGTCGTGGTACCGATCGACAGCGACCCGCAGCTTTCGGCCTGGACCGATGCGCTGGATGTGGACGACTTCAGCGTCACCACCCGCTGGATGAACGACCCGGGCGTGGTGCGCATGCGTGGCATCGAGCTGGAGGCCCACTACGCCAGCGAGCACTATCACGCGACGCTGAGCTGGACACGATCACACACCAGCGCGCCCACCATCGAGTTCGTCAACCTGGAAGACATCACCACGCTTCCCGACCGCTACTGGACGCTGGACGTCGGCGGTCGCTGGTGGCAGCAGCGCGTGCAGGCCGGCGTGCGCGCCGAATACTCCGGCCCCACTGAGGAAGGCTACGACTTCTTCCAGACCCGCAAGACCCGCGGCACGGGTGTGCTGCTGGACTTCTACGCCAGCTTCAAGCCACAGGCCAGCACCACCGTATGGCTGAACATCGAAAACCTGCAAAACAAAGCCTATGACAACAATGCCTCGATCGACAGCATCTTCAGCCCGATCCTGGACCGCGGCAACGGCCGCGGCCGCACCGTCTCGATGGGCGTCAACGTGGCGTTCTAGCCGACGCTGGTTGCCGCTGTGCCTGCTTGCCGTGCTGGCGACCGGGCAGGCCCAGTCGATGCCCGGCACGGTGATCGACCTGGCCAGCGGCCGGCCGTTGCAGGAAGCGGCGTTCGTGCAGCGCGTCGCCGCCGCCCGGCACCTGCTGCTGGGGGAACGCCATGACGTCGCCGCCGACCATGCCGCCGAACGCTGGCTGTTGCAGGCCCTGCACCAGCAGCGACCACAGGGTGCGCTGGTCCTGGAGATGATCGGCAGTGAACGCCAGCCCCGCCTGCAGCGCGTGCAGCGCTGGCTGGACAAGGGCAACCGTGCCGACGGGCAACACCTGCAGGAACTGCTGGGCTGGGACCCCCGTTGGCCGTGGTCGGCCTATGGCGGACTGGTGCAGGATGCCGCCGCTGCAGGCATCGCCCTGCACGGTGGCAACCTCTCGCGTGCGGAGGTCGACGCGCTGCTCGCTTCGTCGGCACCGGCGCGCTTCCCGGTGCCTGGCGCACGCCACCGCCTGTCGAACGTAGTGCTGGCCCAGCACGCCGACGCCGCACCGCTGCTGGAAGGCATGCTGGCCGTTCAGCAGGCCCGCGATTCGCGTATGGCGCAGGTACTGGCGGCCGCACAGACACCCGCGCTGCTGGTTGCCGGCCGCTGGCATGTGCTGCGCGGCACCGGCGTACCGGGCTATCTGCCCGCATCCGCGCCTGCGCTGGTGGTCGCTCTGGCATCGGCGGAAGAAGCCATCGACGCCAGCGACGCCGACCTGCTGTGGGTGATCGCAGATGAGTGAACGCAGGCAACACTGGCAGGCAATGGCGATCACCGTCGGGATCCACCTGCTGCCGCTGCTGCTGCTCGTGCACTGGGTGGCAGCCCCGCCTACGCTGCCGCCGCCAGAGCAGGATGTGCGCATCAGCCTGCGCCTGCTTGCGCCGGCTGCACCGCCACAGCCTGTGGAGGAACGCCAGGCCGAACAGCCCAGCCAGGCGCAACAGGCGCGCGCCGCGCAGCCACGGAAATCGCCGCCGCCACCCGCGCCGACCCACGCGCGTGAAGGCGAACTGGCCGCCAGCGAGATCGCCGGCGCCGGCCGGCAACCCACGCAGGTCGCCCCACCTGCGGCCGCGGCCGATGCCCGTCCCGCACCGGCATCGATCACGGCCGCGCCGCCTGCTCCGGACGCCCCACCCGCGGACGTCCAGGCCGGCGCTGCCAGCGACCAGTGGGAAGCGCGGCTGATGGCACGACTGGAGCGATACCGCTACTACCCCTCCAGCGCTAGATCGCGGCGCCAGCAGGGCACCAGCTGGGTCCGCGCCAGCATCGACCGCGACGGACGCCTTCTGGCGCTGCGCCTGGAGCAGTCCAGCGGCCAGTCCCTGCTCGATGACGCGGCGCTGCAGACCTTCCGCCGCGCACAGCCGCTGCCACGCATTCCCAACGAAATGAAGGCACCGCAGGAACTGGTGGTGCCCGTGGAGTACTACCTGCGCTAGACGGTCCGCGCCTCCGCTACGATCTCGGCCAACCACTGCCAGATGCGGCAACCGGATCAACGCGACGGTGCACCGGGCCCCCTCCTTGGCAGTCCTCCGCACCGCGACGCGTGCGGAGGACCACGGAGTGGCTCAGGCCTTCAGCACTTCCACCTTGTACGAAACGGTCTCGCCGTCGTGCTCGATGATCAGTCCGTGCACGTCCGACTCGAAGCCCGGGAAGCGCGCATTCTGCTCGCGTGCGATGCGCAGCGACTCGATGATGGGCTCATCGCTGGCACCGAAGCGCTCGCCCGGCATGATGGTGGGAATGCCGGGCGGGTACGGCACCAGCATGGTCGCCGCGATGCGGCCACTGAGCTGTTCGATGTCCACCCGTTCGATTTCCCCCTTCACCAGATGGTTGTAGGCATCGGCCGGGGTCATCACCGGCGTCGGCAGGTCCACGTACATCTCGCGCATTACCCGGGCCACTGCGAACTCCTGGTTGAAGGCGTGCAGCGCATCGCAGAGGTCGCGCAGTCCCCAGCCAGCGTAGGCAACGGGATAGTCCGCCGCCAGCGTCGGCAGCGCCTGGCTCAGGGGGGCGTTGCGGTCATACAGCTCCTTGAACGCCATCAGCTCGGTGACCAGCGTGCTCCACTTGCCCTTGGTGATCCCCATCGAGAACAGGAACAGCACCGAGTAGAGGTTGGTCTTCTCCACAGTGATGCCACGACCCCACAGGAACTTGCTCAGCACCGCCGCTGGAATGCCCAGCCGGCCCATTCCACCATCCATCGACAGGCCAGGGGTCAGCAGGGTCACCTTGATGGGATCGATCAGCACATAGTCGTCCACCAGATTCTCGAAACCATGCCAGTGCCCATCCGGCTGCAGGTACCACTCCTCCCGCTTGGCCACCATCGGCGCCGGCGTGTCGCCCTTGTCAAGGCTGCGCTCGACCTTGGTCGGCTGCCATACGCTGAACCACCAATCATCACGGCCGAGATCGTCGCGCACATGCAGCATGGCGCGCCGGAATGCGATCGCCTCGTCGTGCATCTCCTGCACCAGCGAGCGACCGGCCTCGCCCTCCATCATCTTCGACGCGACATCACAGGCAGCGATCACGCCGTAATGCGGGCTGGTGGAGGTGTGCATCATGAATGATTCGTTGAAACGCTCCGCATCCAGATTGCGCTGTGCCGAGTTGCGCACATGGATCATCGAGGCCTGCGAGAACGCGGCAAGCAGCTTATGGGTGGAGTGCGTGGTGAAGATGATCGCATCCTGCTCGCGCGGCTTGCCCTTGGCCATGCCGTAGTGGTTCTCGTAGAAGGGATGGAATGCCGCGTAGGCATACCAGGCCTCATCGAAGTGCAGAAAGTCCACCGCACTGCCGATCTCGTCGGCGATCTTCTCGGCGTTGTAGCACAGGCCATCGTAGGTGGAGTTGGTGACCACGGCGATACGCGGCTTGGAGCCCGCCGTGTATGCCTTGCTCGCCAGCGGGTTCGCGGCGATGCGCTGCTGCAGCGATTCCGGAGTGAACTGGTCCAGGCTGATCGGGCCGATGATGCCGTGCGCGTTGCGGCTGGGCGTGAAGTACACGGGTACCGCGCCCGTCATGATCAGCGCATGCAGGAGCGACTTGTGGCAGTTGCGGTCGACGAACACCACATCGCCCCGCGCCACCGTGCCGTGCCATACGATCTTGTTGGCCGTGGAGGTGCCATTGGTCACGAAGAACGTATGGTCGGCGCCGAAGTTGCGGGCCGCTTCGTTCTCGGCGTCCTTGATCGGCCCGGTGTGGTCCAGCAGCGATCCCAGCTCCGGCACCGAGATCGAAAGATCGCTGCGCAGCGTGTTCTCGCCATAGAACTGGTGGAATGCACGGCCAACCGGCGATTTGGTGAAGGCCACGCCACCGGCGTGGCCGGGCGTATGCCAGGAGTAGTTCGACTCGGCGGCATGATGGATCAGTGCCTTGAAGAACGGCGGCAGCAGGTGCTGCATGTAGTCTTCAGCGGCCCGCATCACCTGCCGGGAGATGAAGTTCTTGGTGTCCTCGAACAGGAAGATAAAGCCGTGGATGTACTTGAGCAGCTTGCTCGGTACCTTCTCGATGGTGCGGCGTTCGCCGTACAGGAAGACCGGCAGGTTCGCGCGGCGCGCGCTCTGCTCGCGCAGGAACGCGGTCAGGCGCTGGAACTCGCCATCGACTTCCTCGCTTCCATCGATCGATATCAGCACGGCTGACGCCGCAACATAGGTGCGTGCTCCTGCACGGGCATCATCCAGGTTCAACCCGCACAGCACGCGCTGGTCGTTGCTGCGCAGCTCTTCCACCAGAGCGCGGATCAGGATGCCGCCGATGCGTGGTGAGTCGTAATCACCGTCGATGACTATGATCGGATAGTCCAATGACTTGAAATACACGTTGTTTCTCCTTGTCCGAATCAGGAATGCTGCGCGCCGGCAGAAATCGCCGCCGCCTCGCGGGCACGCTGCCGCTGCTGGCGGCGCTCCTCGCTGAAGAAGGGATAGAACACGGTGATGAACAGGACGAACAGGAAGGCGTACTGCACGATCGTTCCCGACGAGCCATAGATCGCCCACAGGCAGTACACGACGGTGAGGCTGGTCAAGGTCCAGAACGCGCCGGTATGCACCAGGGTGTGCGAGCGTTCGACCACGAAGTAGCAGGCCACGCAGGAATAGATGTAGGGCAGCAGGGTCAGCACCACCGCGGCCGAGGTGATCACATCGAACTGCGCGGATGCCGTTTCCGAGGTGGAAGTGACCAGCACGGCCAGCGTCATCAGCACCGCCACGATCAGCACGCCCTTGACCGGCACGTCATCCTTGTTGGTTTTGCTGAAGATGCTCGGGAACAGGCCATCATCCGATGCGGCCTTCGCGCTCTGTGCGGTCAGCAGGATCCAGCCACCGAGCGAGCCGGCCGCACCGATGAACGCGCACAGGCTGACCAGCGCACCGCCCCACCCCCCCACGGCCTTGGCCGCCGCCAAGGCGAACGGCGCGTCCGAAGTCTGCAGTTCACCGTTGGGGACCATGCCCATGATCACCGACGAACTGGCGATGTAGGCGATGGCCGCAAGGAACACGCCGGCCAGCGTAGCGCGCGCGACATTCTTCTCCGGGTTCTCGACCACGCCGGCGGTCACCGACGCCGACTCCACGCCGATGAACGCCCACAGCGTCAGTGCGGCTGCACTGGAGATCGCACCGAAGTTGGATTCACCGGAGACGTTGTAGGCCCCTTTGAAGATGTCGGCATCGAAGAAGAACCAGCCGAAGATGGCGATGCCCAGGATCGGCACCAGCGCGAAGCTGGTGGTGACGGTCTGCACGCGGCTGACGAAGGCCGGACCGATCACGTTGGCGAAACTCAGCGCCCACACCAGCACCAGGACCGCGATGCAGCGCACCAGCGGCTCGGACAGGATCGGGAAGAAGTAGCTGAAGTAACCCACCGCCGCGATCGGGATGGCGACATTGCCGATCCAGTTGGCGAACCAGTAAATGGTATTGGTCTGGAAGCCCATGTAGGGGCCGAACCAGTCGCGCGCATAGGCATAGGGGCCGCCGGCCTTCGGGGCCAGCTTGCCCAGTTTGGCGAACACGAACGCCAACAGCAGCGCACCCGCCGTGGTGATCAGCCAGCCCCAGATCGAGGCGGTACCGATCTTGGCCAGGCTGGAGGGCAAGAGGAATACGCCTGAGCCCATCATGTTGCCCGCGACGAGGAAGGTGGCTCCCACCACACCGATCTTCTTTGCTTCTGCCATGACAATCTCCTGTACCGGCATCAGCCCGGTTGCGCCGGGCATGGGGGTTGGCTGCGCTGGCGTGCTGCCGCTGGCGCCTATTTGATGAAGTTGTACTGCAGGCTGCCCTGCACTCTTACTGTGTCGCCGCGTGCACCGTCCTGCTGCTGCAGGCGGCCGTAAAGCAGCTCCATGCCCATCGTCCACGAGGGCGCGGGGCTCCAGATCAGGTTGAAGACGCCGTAACGGCTTTGCCGGAACGCGTCACTGGCAAGAGCGGCGTTCCGCTCCAGCGTGAGCTGTCCGAAAATCAGATTCGAGCGCCACAGATCGGACCAGTAATGGGTGTAACCGACGAAGCCGCCGTGCAGATCCAGTGCCTCCAGGCGACCGTCCGCATCCACCACGGCATCCAGGCCGGAGCCGGTCAGATCAGCGGTGTAGCGGCTCAGGCCGCGGCCGCCCAGCACGCCGAACAGCAGCAGGTCGCGCGCGCCCACGGAAGCAGAACCACTGAGCTGCAGGCCGCCGGCGATGCGCCGGTCGCGCTGGTCCTGGCCGTCATAGGCCAGACTGCGGGCCACCGCACCCATCTGCAGGTGGCCCCAATCGCGCTCCATGCGCGCGGTTACCGTGACATCCGGCAGCCGGTTCACCGCCGCCAGCGTCTCGCTGGCCCCGGCCAGTTCCGTCTCCGGGTCTTCGGCGGCGATCGTCAGCGTGCTTCCCTTGCCCAGCGCGAAACTGTGGTGGATGCCGGCCACCAGCAGGTAGCCAGCACCTCCCGGGCCTGCGAAATCCAGCGTATCGGGCAGGCTGTCGGCATCCATGAAGCTGGAGTAGCCATAACCGGCATAGGTATTGCCAAGCTGCCCATAGGCGTGGCGCAGGCGGAACTGGTATCCATCGCTGCTGCCGAAGAAATCATTCTCCAGATAGAAGCGCAGGTTGCCGTGCGTGGTCGGCCGGCGCGCCTCGAAGCTGAACCGCGTCTGCTTGGCGTGGATGTTGAAGTTGGAAACATCGCGATGGCTGTCCCCTACCGGCATCGATGAAGGGATGAACTGGTCCTCGTCCCCCGCCCGGCGCGAGTCGGCGATGGCATCGAGCTTGGCATAGCCGCCGATGCGGATGACCGTGTCGGTTCCGGGGATGGCGAAGAAGCCTTTCAGATCCGCGTCGGTGGGGCTGGCAGCGTTGTCTGGACGCGAGGCGGCCGTCGACGGGTCCGCCACTGATTCGCGCGCCGGCAGCACCGGTTGCGCCACGCCGGGCACGCGGGTGGGCTGCAATGTGGCGGCCGTCGTCGCCGGAGCTGGGGACACGGGCGTAGCCGTAGCAGCAGGCGCGACGCCCGCATCATGCCGTTCGAGCTGGTCCAGGCGTTGCTGCATGCCTTCCAGGGCCTGTCGCATCGCCGCAATCTCACGGCGCAACGCCTGCGCGTCGTCGTCGGCAACCGCCTGCGCCTGCAGCGGCGCAGCGGCCAGCGCGGCCAGGCAGGCAAGACTCAGTACTGCCATGCGCATTGCATCCCCCGTGCACGAACACTCGCCACGCGATGCCGGACCGCACGCGTGCGCCGTCCTGGCTTCGCTCCGCCGTTGCTGGAAATACGGATACTGCGATTAAGACAGACGGTCGCCGGCAGGTTCGCACCGCCGATGAGGCAGCGACCGGAGCAGTCTGGGTAGCAAGCGCAGAGTGAGAGTGTCGTGAATTGCGATGCGGGCATGCTCTGGGGAGAGCCCTGCGTGTGCAGCAGTGCAGAAGCGATATCGCTGTATTTCATGCATCACAGGCTAGTGCGCATGTCGTTTTTGGCCTTGATTGGAATCAAGGCACGATGCTTGATCTCAGTCACGATTCAGACGTGACGGCGAACAAGCACTGCGCAGCAGTTCACGCCGTCATGGCCATGCAAACGCAGCAGGCCCGCACGTTTCCGTACGGGCCTGTCGATGACAGCCTGCATGCAGGATCACTTTTCAGCGTGGACCCAGCACCGTCTGCAGATCAGCACCCTGTGGAAGACCGGAGCGACGCTGCACCTGGCCCTGCGCATCCTGGAACAGGATCCCCGGCGTACCCTGGAAGCCCATCTCGATCATCAGGACCTGGTTGGCATCCAGCTTCCCCGCGATCTCGCGGCTGATGTTCGGCAGCGGCTTGATGCCACCGCGGTCGAACTGGCGCTCGTTCTCCAGCAGCGCCGCGCTGGGGTCGCGTGCGGCCAGAATCGCGGCCGCCTTGGCCGGGCTGTCCTCGCGGATCACACCGACCATCACATGACGCAGCTGCACCTTGCCGGCATCCACCCATGGGCGTGCCGCCTCCCAGAACTTGTGGCAGTACGGGCAGTTGGCATCACTGAATGTGTAGACCACGCGCGGTGCGTCGGCCTTGCCATCCCGCACCCACGCACTGGCGTCCAGCTTGCTCCACATCTTGGCCGACATCGGCGCGGCCACCAGCTTTTCCACTGCATCAGCGGCGACATCGTTACCCTCGGCATCGAACAGACTGCCTACCACCACGTGCTTGCCGTCCGCGGTCACGTAAGCGGCGGCAGGCTGCTGGCCACCGACCACGCCGGCGAAGCCGCGCAGCCCACCCGGTGCGTCGAACTCGGCGACGACCTCGAAACCATGCTTCTCGATGCCCTTCAGGACCGCCGGGCGATCCCCCTTGGCAGCGGAGGCCGGCGCACCGGCTGCCGGCGCAGCTCCTGCCTTGCCCGGTGGCGTCTGCGCCTGGCTGCAGGCGGCCAAGGCCAGCAGGGCCGGCAGCAACAGCACCGCAGGAACGGTGCGCAGGGAAATCAACGACATGGGAACTCCATAGTGGGATGCCAGCGCAGGCTACCGCAGCCGGCGCAGTTTGTGTTCAAGCCCTGCCATGGTCAGTTCACCCAGATGCAGCTCCTGCAGGCGTCCGTCAGCATCGAAGAACAGGGTGGAAGGATACGCCTGCACCCCGAGCGCCGCAGATGCGGCAGCATCGTCATCCAGCAGCACGTTGCGCAGCTGCAGGCGTTCGCCGGCAATGAAACCCTGGACCTCGTCCAGACTTTCTCCCTGATTGAGGAACACGAACCGCACATCGTCATGTGCGTCCTGCGCGGCTGCCAGCACGGGCATTTCACGTCGGCACGGACCACACCACGTTGCCCATAGATTCACGACCACGGGTTTCCCGCGGAACTGCTGCAGATCGATGACACGGCCCTGCAGGTCCATCACCTCCAGCCTGGGCAGCGGCATATGCCGCGCCTGCCACCCGGACACGCCGTGAGTGGCTGCGCCCCACAGCAGCGTACCTGCCAGCGCTGCTGCCAGTACCGGCCGGCGCAGCGCGGGATGTCCACGCAGCCGCCACAATCCCCACGCCAACGCAGCCATCAGCACGACGACCAGGTGGTATCCGCCATCGGTGATCTGCAGAACGCTCCATGGCGAGTCGCGATACAGCGCCGCATTGACGGCGACGAAGCTGATGCGGCCACACAGCAGCCCCACCAGCAGCATATCCAGCACCATGCCGGCCGCCGAAGGCTGCGGTCCCTGCGCACGGCGACCGGGCCAGAGCCGGGCGATCGTCATCGCAATCAGTACACAGATCAGAATCAGAACGACCGGCATCGGCACCGGCCCAACGCTGGACATCACTACACCCACTCAACGATCGACTGACCGCATGGTCGAAGCGTCGCGCCTGCGATGCAAGCGCGACGACCGACCGTCAATCGTCAAGCCGCGCTGCGCCCCATCTGAATGCCCGGCGTCGGCGCCGGCGCCAATCCGCGCAGGCTCCCTGCCACGGAGGGCAGCAGCGGGCGTTCGCGGCGCTTGTTGCTGACGTGACGTCGATAGTTCGCCGGCGTCATGCCGACGATGCGCAGGAACAGACGCCGGAACGCACTCTGATCGGCATAGCCGACCCCCCAGGCCACCTCATCGATACCCGCCCCCTGCTGCAGCAATGTCTGCGCCTTGGCCACCCGCAGTCGCTGGCAGTATTCGATCGGACGCAACCCGGTCGCTCTGAGGAAGCGGCGCTGCAGAGTGCGCGGCTCCAGCCCTGCCACTTCGCAGATCGAAGCAAGCGTGGCGCCGCGCGCCGCCGTGGTGTGCAGCCAGCGCTGGGCCTTCAGCACGTCGCGGTCCCCATGGGCGAAGTTGGCGCTGAAGCGCTCCAGATCCTGCTGGATCGGTTCCGGAACGGTGATCGCGAGCTGCGTGGCCACCGCGCTGGCCACGCCCTGACCGAACAGCCGGTGCAGCAGTCGCAGGCCGAGAAAGCGCCATGCCTGCACACCTGCGACGGTCAGCAGATCACCATCGTCCACCAGTGCGCGTTCGCTGGGTACCCAGCTGACAGCCTGCGCCACCAGTCCGGGATGGCGGCTGAGATCCGGACCCGACACGGTCCGGCCCGCCAGCAGGCCGGCCCGGGCCAATACGCTCACCCCATCCGCCGCGGCCGCCAGCAGACTGCCGCCGTCGTAGTGCGCACGGAGCCAGTCGAGCAGGATTTCATCGGTACGAAGAGAGGCCGTCGAACTGACCTGGCCCGGAACCGCGATCACCGCGGGAATGGCCGCGTCCAGCATGTCCGCGCCCGCGATGCGATGTACCCCGCTGCGGCTGGCCGGCACGATCCAGCGGGTCACCAGCACCCGCTTGAACGGGCGCCGCTGCTGCTGCGCCACGCGATTGGCCACATGTGCCATTTCAGCCAGTACCGATGCTGCCGACGGGTCGCCACCGGGGTACTCGACCACCCCCACTTCAACGAACCCCTCGCTCCTGATTCCCTCCACGGTGCACCTCCTCGGTTCTGGCCAGCGAATGACCGGTTCAGGTGCAGGGTAGAAAGTGCTCCATCGGCGAGGCTATGAAGAAAGTTGCAAAGTGCACTGGATGCGTATCTCACACATCGCATTGACCCTGGACCAGACTCAAGGCTTCAGAATGGCGACCGGAAACCCGAGGAATTCCGTCATGAACATTGGTCAGCTGGCGCGCCGGGCCGGCGTCCCGATCGATACGGTCCGCTACTACGAGCGCCAGCAGCTGTTGCCCATCGCGGCACGTTCGGCCGGTGGCTACCGCATCTTCGGCGAGCAGGACCTGCGTCGCCTGCGCTTCATCCGCCGTGCGAAGGCGCTGGGTTTCAGCCTGGAGGAGATCGCTGAACTGCTCGCACTGAGCGACCAGCACCAGCACGACATGGGCAGCGTGCGTGACACCGCACGGACGCGCCTGCGCGACATCGAGCAGCGCATGAACGAACTGCAGCGCATGCATGCGGCACTGTCGCAACTGGTCGAGGCCTGCCCTGGCCACGGTGCGCTGGTGCACTGCCCGATCCTGGCGGCGCTGACCGAAGACGGCGAGTGACCAGGCACCCGGCGGAACGATGGCGCACCCGGCCGCGGACGTGAAGAAAAGTGCAACAAATGCTTGCCAACCCCAGGGGGCATCGCTATTATTTCGCTCCTCAGCGACGTGGGGCCATAGCTCAGCTGGGAGAGCGCCTGCATGGCATGCAGGAGGTCAGCGGTTCGATCCCGCTTGGCTCCACCAATCTTTCGGCATTAGGCCGTCGAAAGGTCGCTAAAGAACATTGATGAGAATTGCGTCCCCATCGTCTAGAGGCCTAGGACATCACCCTTTCACGGTGGCGACCGGGGTTCGAATCCCCGTGGGGACGCCAGTTTCAAAAGGACCCTGCTCCCGGCAGGCATCCTGGTTTCATGGGGCCATAGCTCAGCTGGGAGAGCGCCTGCATGGCATGCAGGAGGTCAGCGGTTCGATCCCGCTTGGCTCCACCACTTTCGACATCAGGCCGTCGAAGGTTCTACAACTTGAAGTTTTCGTGCGTCCCCATCGTCTAGAGGCCTAGGACATCACCCTTTCACGGTGGCGACCGGGGTTCGAATCCCCGTGGGGACGCCAATTTCTGAAAACCCCGGCTTCGGCCGGGGTTTTTCTTTTCAGAAGCGTCGATACATTCCGATCGAGGCTGGCGCCGTCGGCGCGAATCCGTACTGCGCATACAACCGATGTGCCTCGCCATCGGCGAGCAGGCTCACATAGGCCGAAGGCGGAAGGTTGGCCTGCATCCATTCGTCCAGACGCCGCATCACCTCCTTGCCCAGTCCCTGCCCCTGCAACCGCGGCAGCACGGCGATATCGCAGACCTGCAGGTGGCAGCCGCCATCGCCGACGATCCGGCCCATCGCCACCAGCTCACTGCCCTGATAGGCGCAGACACCGAACAGGGTATTGGGCAGCGCACGTGCAGCCGCTTCGGCGGTCTTGGCGCTGAGCCCGGCCAGCGCCCGGAGCTGGCAATAGGCCTCGACCGTGGGCACGCCTTCACGGAAATGGCAATGGGCCGGATCGTTCATGCGGAATCTCCCTGAGTGTCAGGCTATCCTGCCGCATCCGCGTCGCAGCCGCCGCGACTCACCCCGACAGATATCGCATGTGCTACTCCGCTTTGATCCGGGCCGACTACGCCAAGCTGGTGCGCGAGTTCGGTGCCGTGCTGTCGCTGGAGGAGTTCGCCGAGCTGTACGCGTACGACCCCGGCAAGAAGCAACCCAGGACGCCCAAGGCCATGGATGACGGCTTCGCTGGCGCGCGCACGGAGCTCGGCCGCGACATCGTGGCCCGGATCCAGCGGTGGCATGCACAGGAGCAGGCCACGCTGGAAGCCGAGCTGGCCCAGCAGCGCGAACGCCGCGACATCGCAATCGCAGCCCTGGCCACCCGTCCCACACTGAAGGCGCGCAACGAGCTGCGCATCGCCGGCAACCGCATCGATCGCGCGCAGACCCGGCTCGACGACCTGCATCGCGTGCAGCTGCTGCCTCGCGACAACCGCATTTTCCCCGGCACCTACGCGCCGGTGATGGTGAGCGAGAACGGGCAACGGGTGATCAAACCGATGCGCTACCGGTGCCGTCTGCCGGATGCGCCCGCGCGCAACGACGTGCTCTATCCGGGCAGTTACAACGCCCGCCGTGACAGTCTGGAAGGCTACTGGCGCGGCGCTTTCGGGCAGCGTCATGGCGTGGTCGTCATCCAGGCCTTCTACGAACACGTGTCCCGGCACGCGGTTGGCGGACGCGCACCGGCCCCTGATGACAGGATGGGAGATGTGGTCCTTGAGTTCCGCCCCGACCCGCCCCGCGACCTGCTGGTAGCCTGCCTCTGGTCCGAGTGGGACGGCCCCGAAGGACGCCTCCTCTCATTTGCGACCATCACCGATACGCCGCCGGCCGATATCTCCGCCGCCGGCCATGATCGCGGCATCGTGCCGATCCGGCCCGAGCACCTCGATGCATGGCTCAATCCGGAACCTGGCGATCTGGCCAGCCAATACCGCATCCTCGACGATCGCGAGGAGATCCGTTACGTCTTCGAGGAGTCCGCCTGAGCACGCACTGCGGCCGGATCGTCCGGCCACCGCGCCTGGATCAGGCGCGGGCGCTGGAATGCCCGACCGCGCGGGCCAGCGCCTGCGACAGCTCCGCGGACAGGTAGGGCTTGACCAGCAGCACACCCGACTGCATGGCCTGTGGCAGCTGCTCCGCCGACATGCCGGTCGCGAGCACGAAGGGCACGCCGCGGGCGGCCAGCGCCGCCGCGACCGGCTCACTGGTTTCCTGGTGGGCCAGGCGATAGTCCAGCAGCGCCACGTCCGGCGTGGTTTCTTCCAGCAGCCTCAGCGCTTCGCCGACGCTCGCAGCCAGCCCCACCACCTGTGCACCGGCCTGCACCAGTTGCATCTGCAGCAGGGCCGCGCTCATCTCGTCGTTCTCGACCACCAGTACCCGCAGGTCCTGCAACGCCGCCATCGATTCCCGCTCCTGTGCATATCACGCCGGCGCAGTATAGCGATCACGGGGGCAATGCCGGCAGATTCGGCCGCAATCGTCCCGCGCCGGGCAGCCTCTATGAAAGTGCGCTCGACCTCGGGTAAAATCACCCGCTGCCTGCCGGTGTGGCGGAATGGTATACGCAGCTGACTCAAAATCAGCCGGGGGCAACCCCATGAAGGTTCGAGTCCTTTCACCGGCACCATGCATCAAAGGCCAGGTCCACGACCTGGCCTTCTGCATTTCCGGCCCGTCACCTGCGTCGCCCCTCCCGCGCGGCGACCGCCCAGCGCCGCCACCGTGCGCGCCGCAGCTGACAACGTTGCCAGCAGGCCAACGCTGCGGAATTCTTGCAAGGCGCACGCGCATCTGCCTATCGTGACTGGCCGTACCTGGGGGCGGGGGAATGCATGACGTTGCCGGCTGCACTGTTTTTTCTGGTCACGCATGCATTCGTCGTCGGCCTGGCAGGCCCTGGAGATCCGGTGGGTTCGTTCCTGATGTCGAGCGCCGCGCCGCTGCTGGCGGCCATGGCATGCGTGCGCCGTGCGCGTGACAGCCACGCCGCCTGCAAATGGAGGACCTTCGCTTTCGCCGTCAGCCTGTTTCCGGTCGCACTGCTGCCACTGCTGTTTCCAGGCATCACCAATGCCTGGCCGGCGCAGGTCGCACTGACATCGTTGATCCTCTACGTGTTCTATCGCATCCCGCTGACCTACGTGGCCGCCAGCGCCGACAGCCGGAACCGCCATGTCCGCAGCGTCGACCTGTCGATCATCGGCCTGCTCTGGCTGCTGTACTACACGCATGCGCAATCGACTGCGCAGCTGGATACCGCGCTGTGGACGCATGGCCTGAACGCCATCAGCACCACGCAGAACAGCCTGCTGTTCAGCTTCGCGCTGATCCGCTACCTGGCCGAGGACAACGCAGATCGCCGCGACTTCTTCCGCACCCTCACCCTGTTCCTGCTCGGCTACTTCCTGATCGAGCAGTACGTCAGCCGGTATCGGCCGCAGACCCCGGACGGCGGATGGGCAGATCTGCTCATCAGCGGCCTGTTCCTGCTGCTGGCGGTGATCGCCGGCAGTCCGCGGCGCAGGACCGCGCCGCCCGTCCCGCGCAACCTGCGGCGTTTCGTCGAGGCCAGCGTGCCGTTGATGCTGCCGCTTCTGCTGATGCTGGTCGCATTGCTGATGGCGCGCACGAACCAGACGATGGCAACGGTGGGCTTCATCGGCGCCATGCTGGGCTATGCACTGCGCAGCGTGCTGAGCCAGGTGGACATCCAGCGCCAGCGCGACGAGCTGGCAGCGCTGGCCCGGCGTGACCCGCTGACCGGGCTGGGCAACCGCCGCAGTTTCGATGAATCGCTGCCGGGCGCCCAACGGCGCGCGCGGCGCCAGGGCCTGGGCCTGGCGGTGCTCATGATCGACATCGACCACTTCAAGCGCCTCAACGATACCTACGGACACCCGGAGGGCGATCGCCGCCTGCAGGCGGTGGCCGCGATCATCGATGGCTGCCTGCAGCGCGGTGACGACCTGCTCGCCCGCTACGGCGGCGAGGAATTCATCGCTGCGCTGCCTTCCTCCGACGTGGCCCATGCGATGGCCATGGGCGAGCGCATCCGCGTGGCGGTCGAAGACGCCGCGCTGCCGTCCGGCCCGTCCAGCGTAACCGTCAGCATCGGCGTGGCATGGTTGGCTGCCGATGCTCGGCAGGAACCGGACAGCGTGGTCGAACGTGCGGACCAGGCCCTGTACCGGGCCAAGCGCGCGGGCCGCAACTGCGTCCGCGGCGAGGCTTTGCCGGAACGTACAGCGGCCCCTGCCCTGCGCGCCTAGACCACGCGAAGGGTCGGCACGCCATGCTGCAGGGTACCGCCGCCCGCCGCCCCCTGCACACGGAATCCGGCGACGGTCTGCAGCAGGTGGGCCGACTGTTCTTCCATGCTGCGCGCCGCGGCGGACGCTTCCTCGACCAGCGCCGCGTTCTGCTGGGTTCCCTGGTCGATCAGGTCCACCGCGTGGTTCATCTGCTGGATGTCATCGCTCTGCTGCTGCGAGGCGCTGCTGATCTCGGTGACCAGGTCACTGACCCTGCGCACGTTGAGTACGATCTCGTCCATCGTGCGGCCAGCACTTTCCACCTGCGCCGTGCCCGCACCGACATTGGCCACCGATGTGTCGATCAGCTGCTTGATCTCCTTGGCGGCGCTGGCCGAGCGCTGCGAAAGTTCGCGGATCTCGGTGGCGACGACCGCGAACCCACGGCCGTGCTCGCCGGCACGGGCCGCCTCCACGGCAGCGTTCAGCGCCAGGATGTTGGTCTGGAATGCGATGCCGTCAATCACCCCGATGATGTCGACGATGCGACGCGAGGAGGCGTTGATCAAGGCCATCGTCGCCACCACCTCGTGCACCACGCTGCCGCCGCGCGCAGCCACCTCCGCTGCGCCGCCGGCCAGCTGGCTTGCCTGGCGCGCATTGGCCGCCGTGCGCTGCACCGTATCGGCCAGGCCCTTCATGGACACGGCGGTCTCTTCCAGCGAGGCCGCCTGCTGTTCGGTGCGCTGCGACAG
This sequence comes from Stenotrophomonas sp. STEN225, assembly GCF_056756445.1. Lineage (NCBI taxonomy): Bacteria > Pseudomonadati > Pseudomonadota > Gammaproteobacteria > Lysobacterales > Lysobacteraceae > Stenotrophomonas > Stenotrophomonas sp. STEN225. The sequence continues at coordinate 32,548 of NZ_JBRRBV010000025.1, forward strand.
GTCGCTGTTGCCCTGCGCGATTTCGGTCGCGCCGACCGCGATGGTATCGGCAGCGAACTTGATCTGGCCGATGATGCCCGCCATGGCTTCGACCAGCGCGTTGACGCCATCGCACAGCTCGGCGATGGGGCCACTCTTGTCGGCAATGGCGACGGTGCGGGTCAGGTCGCCCTGCTTGGCCGCCGCCACGACCTCCCGGGTCTGCGCCACCGCACGCTGCATGGCCTGGTTCTCATGCACCTGCGCGGTGATGTCGGTAGCGTATTTGACGACCTTGAACGGCCTGCCGTTGCCATCCAGGATGGGGTTGTAGGAGGCCTGGATCCAGATCTCGCGGCCGCCCTTGCCGAGCCGCCGATACTGCCCGGCGTCGTACTCGCCGCGCCCGAGCTTTTCCCAGAACCGGCGGTACTCGGCGCTGTCGCGAAGCTCGGGCTCCACGAACAGCGCATGGTGTTGGCCGCGCACCTCTTCCAGGCTGTAGCCGGTGGCGGCGAGGAAGTTGGCGTTCGCCGAGAGAATGTGCCCGTCCAGGCTGAACTCGATCACCGCCTGCGACTTGTCGATGGCGGCAAGCTGCCCCGCCGAGTCCGCGGCCTGCAGCTTCTGCGCGGTGATGTCGGTCGCGAACTTGACGACCTTGAAGGGCCGGCCCTGCGGGTCCAGCACCGGGTTGTAGGACGCCTGGATCCAGATTTCGCGCCCGCCCTTGCCCAGCCGTCGGTACTGTCCGGCGTCGAACTCGCCACGTCCCAGCCGGGCCCAGAAGTCCCGATACTCGGCGCTGGACGCCTGATCGGGATCGACGAACAGCGAATGATGCCTGCCCTGGATTTCGTCCAGACGATAACCCACCGCCTGCAGGAAGTTGTCGTTGGCCTGCAGGACTGTGCCATCCAGATCGAATTCGATCACCGCCTGCACGCGATGCAGTGCGGCCACCTGGGCGGCCAGCTCGGCATGACCGCGATCGCTGTCGACCCTGCCGGGCCGAGGCTGTCCCGCCAGCGCCCCCAGCAGGGAACGCCACGGCGACCAACGGGTGTGCAGCTCGGCTGGCGCCTGTGCGCCTGCCGTAAGGCCTGGAATGAGCATTGTCTGATCCTCGGTGTCCGGTAAGCGGTTGCGATCCGCCAGGCGGGATGCCCGACGGCGACATCAATTGCTTGGACTACAGGTGCCGGCAGGCACCTCTCGAGCAACGGGCAAGAACATCTGGGGGCGGGTGCGATCGACATCCGGGAGCGGCGGAACACACTGCGCGGGCCGCCCGACGGGGCAGCCTGGGGTCCTGCAGCGGGTGACGGGAGCGGGATCCAGTGAGGTTATCGGCACCTCCGTTCCGGGCTTTAGGCCCCTCCGCAGCGGGCCCTGTCCAGCCCCCTCCCCCTGCAGCGCCTGACGGGCCCCTAGATGCAGCCTGCAACGAAAAGGTTGCCATGACCATCGGGGCTGTCGGCAAGGGGGTGGACAGGCAAGGATGCGCCCACCACGGACCGTCCATCGACACGGAGATCGCATGTTTTCACGCCTGGCTGCTCTTTTCGCCCTCGGCCTGTGCAGCAGCGGCGCGCTGGCCGCCGATGCAGGCTATCGGCCGGGTTTCAACCCCGCACAGCTCAAGGGCCCGCCCGCCGGCCGCGTCAACGAAGTGCTGGTGCTGGGCTCACCGCACCTGTCCGGCCTGCCCCCGACCTTCCAGCCGGCAATGCTGGAGCCGCTGCTGCAGCGCCTGCAGGCATGGCGGCCGACGGCGATCGCGGTGGAGAACCTGTCCGGACTGCAATGCGATTTCATGCGCCGCAATCCCGCCCGCTATGCCGAGAGCGTGGGAAGTTACTGCGTCGATCCTGCACCTGCCCAGGCCGCCACCGGTCTGGATGTTCCAGCGGCCAATGCCGAAGTCGATCGCGTGCTGGCGGCATGGCCCGCCACACCGACGCACGCACAGCGTCGCCGGCTGGCCGCACTGTTCCTGGCCGCAGGTGAGAACGGCTCTGCGCTGGTGCAGTGGCTGCGCCTGCCGGCGCAGGAGCGTCGCGCCGCAGACAGCCTGTCACCGCAACTGGTGCAGTTCCTCGACAAACGCGCCGTGCGACGCAACGAAGTCAGCCTGATCGCGGCCGAGCTTGCCGCACGCCTGGGCCTGGAACGCCTGTGGGCAGTCGATGACCACACCGCTGATTCGCCCACCCCTGCGGCACTGGAGAAGGCGGCTGGCGAAGCCATCATGAACGCCTGGAACAATCCCGCCAGCAAGGCACGACGGGCCGCCGATACGGCCCTGCACGCCGAACTCGGCAGCACGGATGGCCTGCTGGCGCTCTATCGGAACTACAACGCGCCCGACACCATCGCCCAGGTCTACAACAGCGATTTCGGCGCGGCCCTGGTCGAACCATCGCCAGAAGGCTTCGGCCGCAACTACGTCGGCTACTGGGAAACCCGCAACCTGCGCATGGTCGCCAACATGCGCGAGGTGCTGGGCCAGCACCCGGGCACCCGCATGCTGACCCTCGTCGGCGCCTCGCACAAGGGCTACTACGAGGCCTACCTCAACCAGATGCACGACGTGCGGCTGGTTGATGCCAACAGCGTGCTGGACTGAGCGCCAGGGCTAGCAGCGTGCCGGCGCATCCCCGCGCCGCGACCGCCACAGCAGCACGCAGGCGGCCACGATGGCACCCAGGGTCAGCATCAGCAGCACCACCACGCCGCCCTGCAGAGTGGGCAGCAGCGCCTGCGCCCGGGCATCGCCGTGCAGTTGCTCCAAACGCAGGCAGGCGGCTACCGCCAGCCACCAGCCGACCATTGCCGGCGCGAAGGCACGCAGGGCATCCGGGGTCCAGAAACGCATGTCGCTCTCCAACGGGGTGGGTGTGCGCGCAGTATTCGCGGCCGCCCTCTCACAGACTGAGATCAGCCGCCACCGGCGTCGCTGTCCACGCCCTCAGCCGGCCATTCGCCGGCTTCCCCCTGCACCTGCACGTTGTTGCGTCCCATTGCCTTGGCCCTGTAGCACTGCGCATCGGCCGCAGCCACGGCCTGGTCCACCCCCATGCCGCCCAGCAGCGGTGCGATACCGATGCTGGCGCCCACCCGCAGGCGGTGCTGGTCCCAGGGAATGGAGAGACTGGCCAGGGTCTGCAGCAGTTCGCCGCCGATCCGCGCCGCGCGGCGCGGCGTGCAGCCGGACAGGATCACCGCGAACTCGTCCCCGCCCAGCCGGGCCACCACGTCCGAATCGCGCACGCCGTGGCGCAGCACGCTGGCCACCGCCCACAGCACCGCATCGCCGGCCAGGTGGCCCCAGGTGTCGTTGACCGGCTTGAAGCGGTCCAGGTCGATGTACATCAGCGATGCCGCCTGGCCTGTCCGCTCGACCCGGGTGATGGCCTGCTGCAGATGGACTTCGAACCCCCGCCGGTTGCTCAGTTCGGTCAGCGGATCGATCTCCGCCAGCTGGCGCGCTTCGCGCTGCCGTGCACGCTGCTGGGTATCATCGCGCAGCACCCACACCGCACCGCGCACATGGCCCTCATCGTCGCGCAGCCAGGCGCGGGTCAGGTCCACCGGCACCGTCGCCGTGCCCAGCCGCAGCAGCAGGTCGGCATGCAGGTCGACCGCGTTGCTTTCCGGGTCCAGCAGTACGGCCACGTCCAGCATCGAGCCGGGGGCGTACTCGGTGGTCAGTTGCAGCACGTCCTGCACCCTGTAGCCGGCCAGCGCCTGTGCGCCGTCGCCGGCCAGCATGCGCACGGCAGCGGCATTGGCATATTCGATGCGGCCCTCCAGGCTGACGCTCAGCACCAGGTCGGCGACGGCGTCGAGGGTGATGCGGCTGCGCTGCTCGCTTTCAAACAGGCGCTGTTCACTGCTGCGTTGTGCGCTGATGTCCTGGATCTGCGAGACGAAATGCACCGGCTCACCGCGTTCGTTGCGCACCAGCGATACCGACAGCCGCGTCCAGATCACCCTGCCGTTGCGATCGAGAAAGCGCTTCTCCAGGTGGTAATGGCTGCACCGGCCTGCCAGCAGGTCCTGCACCAGGGCCAGATCGGCCTGCAGATCGTCCGGATGGGTCAGCCGCTGGAAATCGACCTGCAGCAGCTCCTCGCGCGCATAGCCCAGGATGCGGCACAGCGCGTCATTGACATCCAGCCAGCGCCCTTCCAGCGAAACCAGCGCCATGCCGAGCGCAGCCGAGGTGAAGGCGCCTGCGAACTTCTCCGCCGCCATGCGTGCTTCCGCACGTGCCTGCAGGATCTCGGTGATATCGATGGCCATGCCGACATAGCCGATGCGCGTGCCATCGGCGCCGTCCATGCGGCTGATCGAAAGCCGCACCTGGCGTTGCCGGCCATCCTTGCGCAGCAGCGTCCATCGCCGCGAATAGGTCTGCCCTTCGGCATGCGCACTGAGGGCCTCGAACACATCCGGCAGGCGACCCTGCGGGTCGGCCAGCGGTTGCAGCCAGGCCTTCAGCTCATCCGGCTCATGGAAGGCATCCAGCCGCCGCAGGCCGACCACCTCGGCGGCGCTGTAACCCAGCAGGCGCTGCGCCCCCGTGTTGAACAGGGTGATGGTGCCATCGGTATCGGTCGCGATCACCGCGACGTCGTCGGAGGCGTCCACCACCGACTGCAGGCGCTGGCGGCTCTCGGCCGCGTCCTGTCGTGCCTGCTGCAGCTCGGTGACGTCGGCGTGGGCACCCGCCATCCACAGCGGCCGCCCCTGACCGTCCCATTCGAACACGCGACCGCGGTCATGGACCCAGATCCACTGGCCGTTCTTGTGGCGCATGCGCACCAGGCAGGCGTAGTTATCGCTGCGCCCGTCGAAATGCTCCTGCAGCGCGGTGTCCGACAGCGCAATGTCGTCCGGATGCACCAGTGCAGCGAAGGTCTTCTGGCAGATCGGCTCCAGCTCTTCCAGCCGGTAGCCGACGATTTCGGCCCAGCGCGCGTTGACCCGCATTTCGCCGGTCTGCACGTTCCACTCCCAGGTGCCGGCAGCGGTGCCTTCGATGATCATCGCAAGCCGCCGACGCTCTTCGGCCAGCGCATGCAGACGGCGTTCGAGCAGATCGTTGCTGTTGTTGCCCTGACCCGCCATCAAGCCCTTCTCCGTCCCGCGCAGGCGTGCACGGGCCGCAGCAATCCGCTGCAGCTGTCACGGAATCGGACGGGGCGTGCTGGCGTCATGGTCCTCCCCAGCGACAGCGGGTCGGCCACACGCCTCCCCAGATGCGCAAGTGTGCGCAATCACGGGGAAAATCGACAAGTCCCCCGCCCCGGTTCAACCGTGACGGGGAACACGCTCCTCAACTGCGCTTGGCGCGGGCGAAGGCTTCAGCCAGTGCGTTGTTGGCCGGGGCTGCCGAGGGGGCGGGCCGACCGCCGTTGCCCTGGCCCCGCCCCGGGCTCCGGCCCGGCCCGCCTGCGTCACGCCGCGGCCCTTGTCCCTGACCACGCTCGTCACGGCTGCCGGGGCGGCTGGTGGCCTGGCCGGGGGTATCGTCCAGGCGCCGGGTCAGCGCGATGCGCTTGCGCGGCACATCCACCTCAAGCACCTTCACCTTGACGATATCGCCAGCCTTGACCACGTCGCGCGGGTCCTTCACGAAGGTGTCGGAGAGCGCCGAAATGTGGATCAGGCCGTCCTGGTGCACGCCGATATCGACAAAGGCGCCAAACGCGGCGACGTTGCTGACCACGCCTTCCAGCACCATGCCCTCGCGCAGGTCCTTGATGTCTTCCACGCCCTCGGCGAAACGTGCGGCCTTGAACTCCGGGCGCGGGTCACGGCCGGGCTTTTCCAGCTCCCTGAGGATGTCGCGCACCGTCGGCACGCCGAAGGTCGCATCGGTGAACTGCTCGGCCTTCAGCCCACGCAGGAAGCTGCCATCGCCGATCAACGCCTTGATCGGGCGCTGGGTACTGGCGACGATGCGTTCGACCACCGGATAGGCTTCCGGATGCACGGCGGACGCGTCCAGCGGCTCGTCGCCGTCGGCAATGCGCAGGAAGCCGGCACACTGCTCGAAGGTCTTCTCACCCAGCCGGGCGACTTTCAGCAGGTCCTTGCGGCGCTTGAACGGACCATTGTCATCGCGATGGCGCACGATGTTCTCGGCCACCGTCGCCGACAGGCCGGACACGCGCGACAACAGCGCGGCCGAGGCGGTGTTCACGTACACCCCGACCGCGTTCACGCAGTCCTCCACGCGGGCGTCCAGCGCGCGCGCCAGGCGGTACTGATCGACGTCATGCTGATACTGGCCCACGCCGATGGCCTTCGGTTCGATCTTGACCAGCTCGGCCAACGGATCCTGCAGGCGGCGCGCGATCGACACCGCGCCGCGCAGCGACACGTCCAGGTCCGGGAACTCCCTGGCTGCGAGCTCGGAAGCCGAGTACACCGAAGCACCGGCCTCACTGACCACCACCTTCTGCAGCTTCGGGTTGCCGACCGCCTTGATCGCTTCGCCGGCCAGCTTGTCGGTCTCGCGGCTTGCGGTGCCGTTGCCGATCGCGATCAGTTCCACGTTGTGCCGGGTACACAGCTGCCTGATCGTCTGCAGCGACTGCTCCCACTGGCGCCGGGGCTCGTGCGGATAGATCGTCTCGGTGGCGACCAGCTTGCCGGTGGCATCGACCACTGCGATCTTGCAGCCGGTGCGGATGCCTGGATCCAGCCCAAGCACGGTCTTCGGGCCCGCCGGCGCAGCCAGCAGCAGATCCTTCAGGTTGTCACCGAACACGGTGATCGCGTCCGCTTCGGCCTTTTCGCGGGCCTGGTTGAACAGATCCAGCAGCAGGTGCATGTGCAGCTTGGCACGCCAGGTCAGGCGGCAGGCATCGAGCAGCCAGCGGTCGGCGGCACGGCCCTGGTCGGCGATGCCGGCCTTGCGGGCCACGCGCCCCTCTGCGTACTGATGGCCTGCCTCGGCATCGCTGCCCGGGTCCAGCTCCAGGTACAGGATCTCCTCGCGACGCGCGCGGAACAGCGCCAGCAGGCGATGCGAGGGAATTTTCGCCAAGGCTTCGGCGTGCTCGAAATAGTCGCGGTACTTGGCGCCCTCGGTCTCCTTGCCCTCGGCCACGCGGGCGCGGATCACGCCGTGTTCGCCCAGCCAGGTGCGCAGTTCGCCCACCAGCGCGGCATCTTCCCCCCAGCGTTCCATCAGGATCGCCCGCGCGCCCTCCAGCGCCGCCTTGGTATCGGCCACGCCCTTGTCAGCATCGACAAAGCTGGCCGCGAAGGCCTGAGGGTCCTGCGTCGGATCGGCGAGCAGTCCATCGGCCAGCGGCTCCAGGCCGGCCTCGCGCGCAATCTGCGCGCGGGTACGGCGCTTGGGCTTGTAGGGCAGGTACAGGTCTTCCAGCCGGCTCTTGGTATCGGCGGCGAGGATGTCGTTGCGCAGTTCGTCGGTGAGCTTGCCCTGCTCGTCGATGCTGGCCAACACCGCCGCACGGCGGTCTTCCAGTTCGCGCAGGTAGGTGAGGCGCACTTCGAGATTGCGCAGCTGGGTGTCGTCCAGGCCACCGGTCACTTCCTTGCGGTAGCGGGCGATGAACGGAACGCTGGCACCTTCGTCAAGCAGGCCGACCGCGGCGCGCACCTGGCTGGGCTGGGCACCGATTTCCTCGGCGATGGTCTGGGCGATCTGCTGGGCGAGCGCGCTCTGGGCGTTCTTGGCGTCGTGCATTGCTTCAGGTCTGTGCCGCGTTACGGGAAGACCCCATTCTGGCAATCCGCGACGGAGCCGGACAAGACATTGACAGCAGACGAGGTTCAGCGGCGTGGCCGGTCTGGACGCCGGCATCCTGGCAGGGGGGCTCGGACTGGCCCGGGGCTGGGATGCCGGCGCGGGCGCGCGATGGTGGGCGCGCCCTGCCGCGTGTTGCGAGGGTCAGCGGTAGTGGCGGGCGGCGCGCTGCATGACGATCTCGTCACGCATGCCTTCCAATGCCATCAGCCTGACCTTGCCGACACCCTGCAGTTCCATGAACCGCTCGGTGTAGAACTCCGGCCCCAGCGCGGTGTCGGCGCGCGATTTGCTGAAGCCATAGGGCACCACGCCCTTCTCGCCATCCTTGCTACCACCGACATAGAGAACGATTGCCATGTGATGTATTCCTCCAAATTGCTACTGCGTACTGCACTCGATGAGCGATGCTGCGAGCCCATCGGAGAGGAGCTTACCGCGTCGTACCTGACTGGAACGTCACGCAGGCTAATGACGATCGGTTGCATGCAGATGACGGCGGGATCGCAGCAGAATGCTTACGGATCTTTAACTTCCAGCTAACGAATTCCAAGGGAATTCCCGCCAACGGCGCAGCCCCTCGCGGGCGGTCGTGTAACGCGTTTCATGTGATTGGGC
>NZ_JBRRBV010000026.1:0-32073 GCF_056756445.1 Stenotrophomonas sp. STEN225
CAGCGGGCCCAGCGGCAGGCCCGCATCCAGCGACAGCGCCGTGATCGTCCACTGGAAACCGATGCCGTCGATCTGTTCGACGCCATCCAGCGTTTCGGCCACCAGCACGTCGCTCCCCAGCGAGGTGTGCAGCCGCAGGAAGCGCTGTGCATGCGATGGGCCGGCCAGCGCTGCCCGCAGGTTGTTTACCAGGTCCATGGTGATTCCCCGACTTCCCGTGCTTCAAGGTGGTCTGCATGCGGCGTGCGCATCGGCTTCCTCCGGTTCCCGCTTCCGCGTGGCCTCCGCCCCTGTGCGGGGCGACAGGCTCACACGATCATCAGGCGGCCTGGACGATTTCTTCCAGCTGCAGGCGGACGCCTTCGCTGATCTTCAGGCGGTAATCGCGTCCACCGGCCGTGATCTGCAGTTCGCGCACGTTGCTCACCAGCTGCGGCTTGCCCACGACCGGGGCATCCATGTGGATGCGCCAGGAACCGCGGCTGATCTGCGCGGCCACGTTGCGGGCATCCTGGCGGGCAGCGGGCACCGCGGTCTCCAGCAGCTCGATCACATGTTCGGGGCGCAGCCGGTTCCAGGCACGCACACGGTCCAGCTCACGGCCAAGGCCGAGTTCCAGGCTGTCACAGTGGTTGAGAGCCGCTTCGCGGTCGAATCCATAGAATTCCATTGCCTTCTCCATTTGCTCAGTGTCAAGACACTTTGTATTTGAAGTCACCCTTCTTGCCGGCGGTGACCTTGATGGCGTTGATCCGGTTCCCCTCGGCCATCGCCGCCAGCACGCTCTCGGCGATTTCCGGCAGCAAGGTTCCATTGAGGATGTGGTCAACGTTGCGGGCACCTGAGTCCACTTCGGTGCAACGCGCAAGCACGGCCTCCACCAGACTGTCGTCCCAGCTGAAGGTGGCCTTGTGGTTGGCAATGACGCGGTCGCGGATGCGACCGAGCTTGAGCGTGATGATCCGCGCAAGCACGTCATCGTTGATCGGGTAGTACGGTACGACCTTGAGGCGGCCGAGGAAGGCCGGCTTGAAGCTGCGCATCAGCACCGGGCGCAGCGCGTCGGCGAGCGCGTCGGCCGCCGGAATCTCCTCGGCCGGCTTGTTCAGGCAGGCCTGCATGATCTGCGAGGAGCCGATGTTGGAGGTCAGGATGATGAGGGTATTGCGGAAGTCGATTTCGCGGCCTTCCGCATCATCCATCACGCCCTTGTCGAACACCTGGAAGAACATCTCCAGCACGTCGGGATGGGCTTTCTCCACCTCGTCAAGCAGCACCACGCTGTAAGGGTTGCGGCGCACGGCTTCGGTCAGCACGCCGCCTTCGCCATAACCGACGTAGCCCGGCGGCGAGCCTTTCAGCCCGGACACGCTGTGCGCTTCCTGGTATTCGCTCATGTTGATGGTGATCAGCTTGCGCTCACCACCATAGAGAATGTCAGCCAACGCCAGCGCGGTCTCGGTCTTGCCGACACCGGAGGGGCCGACGAACATGAAGACACCGCGTGGCTTGTTCGGGTCTTCCAGTTTGGCCGTGGCGGTGCGCACGCGCTGGGCGATCGCATCCAGCGCGTGGTCCTGTCCGATCACGCGCTCGACCAGCAGGTTTCCGAGCGTGCGCACGGTACGGATCTCGTCCTTGACCATGCGGCCAAGCGGCACGCCGGTCCATGCCGACACGATCTCCGCGACCACGGTTCCGTCGACCTGCAGCGGGACCATCGGCGTCTCGCCCTGCAACTCGCGCAGCTCGGCCTGCAGTCGCGACAGTTCAGCATGCTGCGGCGACAGTTCCGGCTTGGCCTTGCCGCGCTTGGTGGCCGGCTTGGCCACGGCGACGTCGCCCTCACCGTCATCGCTGGGCGCTTCGCCATCGGCCGCCTGGGCCTGGCCCTGCTCCATCTGCTGGCGCAGCGCGGCAATGCGGCCTGCCAGTTCGCGCTCGCGGGTGAGGCGCTCCTCATTGCTGGCCAGCACCGCCTGCGCTTCCGCCTGCTGGGCATGCAGCTCGTCCAGGCGCTCGCTGTGCTGTGCACTGCCCCCTGCGGTTTCGCGCTGCAGCGCGCTGATTTCCGCCTGCAGGCGATCCAGGTGCTTGCGGGTGTCTTCGATGATCGCAGGCGTGGCGCTCTGTCCAAGCGCGACCTTCGCGCAGGCGGTATCCAGCACGCTGACAGCCTTGTCCGGCAGCTGGCGGCCACTGATGTAACGGTGCGACAGACGCACGGCTTCGGTCACCGCTTCGTCCAGAACGCGGATGTTGAAGTGCGACTCCATCAACCCGACCATGCCGCGCAGCATCGCTGCGGCCAGCACTTCACTGGGCTCTTCAACCTTGACCACCTGGAAGCGGCGGGCCAGCGCCGCGTCCTTCTCGAAGTACTTCTTGTACTCGCTCCAGGTGGTCGCCGCGATCGTGCGCAGCTCACCGCGGGCCAGCGCCGGCTTGAGCAGGTTCGCCGCATCGTTCTGGCCGGCGGTGCCCCCGGCACCGATCATCGTATGCGCTTCATCGATGAACAGGATGATCGGATGCGGGCTCTTCTTGACCTCGTCGATCACGTTCTTCAGGCGGTTCTCGAACTCGCCCTTGACGCTGGCACCCGCTTGCAGCAGCCCCATGTCCAGCGTGTGCAGCTCGACACCCTGCAACACCTCCGGCACGTCCTTGTCGGCAATGCGCCGGGCAAGCCCTTCGACCACGGCGGTCTTGCCCACACCGGCTTCGCCGGTGAGGATCGGGTTGTTCTGGCGGCGACGCATCAGGATGTCGATCACCTGGCGGATCTCGCCATCACGGCCGATCACCGGATCGATCTTGCCCTCACGGGCGCGCTGGGTCAGGTTGGTGGTGAACTGGTCCAGCGCCGGCGTCTTGGACAGGCCACCCTTGGCCTCGCCGGACACGGCATCCTCGCCCTCACCGCCCTCGTCCTTCGCCGAGGCATCGGCGAAGCGGACGGTCTGCACCGCCTCCTGCGAGCCCTCGGTGAGCTTGGCGAAGTCGTGCTTGAGCTCTTCGCGCTTGAAACGCACGAACAGCTTCGAGCCACGGTAGGCCAACTGCGCCAGGTCCGGCTCGGTCAACAGCGCCAGCAGCAGATGGCCGCTACGGATGCGGGTGGTTTCCGAGTCCAGCGAGGCGATCAGCCAGGCGTGCTCGAACAGCTTGGGAATGTGCTGGGAAAACACCGGCGTGCGGCCGTTGCCGGTCTTGAACTGACTGATCTCATCGTTGAGATCACGCTCCAGCGATTCCGGCAGGATGCCGCTGCGACGGGCAATCAACACGAAATCGCTCTGCGGCTGCTCGAGCAGGGCCAGGAACAGATGCTCCAGGTCCACCTCATAGTTGCCGCGGGCCATGCACAGGTTCGCGGCCCGCTCGGCCGCCTGGCGGCAGGTGTCGTCCAGCTTGCTGATCAGGGTCTTGAGGTTGATGCTCATGCGGAAACACGCACTCCTTGCTGGAACCGTTCGAGGACCGCAGGCACGGACGCCTGCGGCGGGTTGTCATTGCAGCGTGTGGATGCCATAGGTGGTGTCCTCACGCGATGTGGTCTGCGCCTGGGTGCACATGTAGCTGTCCCAGCCCAGCCGAGCGCCGCCGCCGCTGCCGAGGGCGCTGCCCTGCACATCCTCGGCGCGCAGCACCAGCCGCACTTCGTACTCGAGAACGCCGCCGGTCAACAACGACAACCACTTGGACAGGGCTTCGGCCGCACTGCCGCCCGGCAGGAAGGCGTCGAACTGATCGCGCCGCAGCGGCCCGATGCGCAGTCGCATGCGCAGGTCTCGCTGCCAGACGCGATCGCCAGCCAGGGCACTCGCCCCCAGCACCGCATTGGCCTGTCCCAGCCGCGTTGCCTGACCGGCGGGCACCCGGTACCACGCGCCGACAAACTGCTCCAGGTGCAACGGCACCTGGAAATAGTCCGACAGGATGCGCTGCATCAGCACGGCCGATACGGGGCGCTGGCGCACGGCACCGGCGTAATAGGCAACGGCCTGATCGAAGATCTCGCCCTCGCCCTCGTGCAGGCGATCGCGCAGCTCGCTCATGCCCATGCCGAGCAGCGAGAGCACCAGCGGCAGGAAGCGCTCGCGGCGATCCAGTTCGTACTGCAGCGCCAGCCGATGCTTCTTCCACGCCGCGTAGTGCAGCGATACAGCGCGTGTGGAGAAGATGTCCAGGAACGCGCGCGCGGTGCGGTCGCGCTGGTACAACTCCCGCAGCTGCAGGGTCTCGGTGTAATGCAGCGGCAATGCGCCAGCGGTGCCCAGCAGGCCCATGAACTGCGGAGTCAGGTGGACCTCGGCCAGTTCCTCGCCGTGCAGCGCCTGCTCGATGGCCTCGCGCCCCTCCAGCCGCTCGCCCTTCAGCGAGTAGACCTCACCCTCCGCGGACAACTCGGTGGCCGGGAAGCCCAGCGACAGCGAGTTGCGGAAGCGCACGCGCATCGGCACGGCCTGGCCGGGCTTGACGCCTTGCCGCTGGAACACCTGCTCAAGCAACCGCACCGCCTGGAAGAACTGGAAGCGGTGGGGCTCGGTGAGCAGCTGCTGGGCTACGCCAGGATCGATTCGCCGCTGCGCGCTGGGCATCGGACGATCTCCTCCCCGCTGTCGCCGGAAACCAGCACCAGACGGGTAAAGCTGTTGGCATGCACGTAAAGTGCGAAGAAGTGGTCCATCACCTGGGCAAAGGCGGCCACACCGGTACCCACGAAGTGGGCTTCATTGATCGTCAGGCGGATCTCCAGGCCACGCACCACCGAAGCGAACTGGCGACCATGCATCCAGGTGGTGGTCGGGGTCTGCTGCAGCTCAAGGATGCCGTCGATCTGGCGAGCGGAAACATTGCTGCCGGACAGGTCGTACAGGCGCAGCATCTCCTTCAGCGCTGGCAGGCCGCTGGCGGTCAGTGACAGCTGGTTCAACGACAGGTGCGAGATCAGGCGCCACTGCGCATTGCGGCCATGGCGGAAACGCAGCGGTTTGGTCGGCTTGCGCAGCAGGCTGATCGCCCTGGCCGGGCTGCCGCCCTCGATGTTCAGGTCACCACCGGCCACACCGAACGCCAGCTGGTTGGGCAGATCGCGGTTGCTGCAGGTCAGCTCCAGGCTGACCGTGTCGGTCTGCGGAAGCACCGGATTGAATGACAGGTCGACGAAGCTGATCTCCGTCTCGAATCCGGGGCTCTGCCTTGCGACATCCTCGTCACGACGTGCCACCCAGTACTGACCGGTCCGCTCCGGATCTTCACCGTGATGCAGCGAGTAGAACGGACGGAAGGCCTGGATCAGTTCGCCCTGCGGTGTCTGCCGGATGCGGTGCACCGAGTCGATCGAGTGCACCTCGTAGGCGAAGGCGCGACGCGCGTCGGCCAGCACCGGATAGTTGACCGTGCGATGGGTGACGCGGATCGGCTCGCCACTGGTCCTGAAAAGGTTGACGATGGGGGTGCAGCCCAGGCGCACATTGTGCGTACCCAGTTCCTCCAGCACCATCGTGTTGCCCCGGTCCTGGCCCTGCGCATGCAGCACCAGGTGAAGCGTGAAACGACGGCTGGCGCCGGCGGTCACTGTGGGCAGGTGCAGATCGACGAATCCGAACTTCTCCGGATAGGCGAACAGCTCGGTCAGCAGCCGGTACGCCGGATGCGAGCGCGCCGGGAAGTCGATCAGCGCCTCATCCTCGGCAAAGCCCACCGGGCTCAGCGGGACCTTTTCCAGGCGTCGCCAGCGGCCATCGCCATCGGATTCGACATAGGCCGCCTTTACCCCGAGCATCAGCGCATCGCGCAGAGCGGCCCGCACCGACGGCTCGCCATCCAGGAACAGGCGAAGCTGATCGGTGCCCAGCTGGCCGAAGCCGAGCTGATCGGACAGCAGCTGGAAGCCCAGCGAGATCTGGCCGCCGGTGCCCGCCGGCAGCGTCGTGGCCATCGGTGCATCGGCGACACTGCGGTAGACCACCTGCTGTACCCCGACCGGTGCCAGGACCACGTCGTAGGCGGTGCGGAAATCACACGGAACGCCACGCACGGGGCGGCTCTGCAGGGCGGTACCGCGGGGTACGCGCACCGGCGCGCTCAGTTTGGAGGCTACCCCTTCCATGTCGAAGTGGGCGATCGAGCACGACGGGAATGGGCGTAGGTAATGTGGATAGAGCACATCCAGCAGCGCGTCGGTGAACTCGGGATAGTCGTCCTCGATGCGCTTGGAAACGCGGGCACTGAGCAGCGCGAACGCTTCGATCAGCCGCTCGACATGCGGGTCCTGGCTGCCCTCCGCGGACAGTTGCAGGCGGCCGGCAATCTTCGGGTAACGCTCGGCGAACTCGCGTCCGTAACGACGGAGATAGGCCAGTTCGCGTTCGTAATAAGGAAGCAGGTCCTGCATCAGCCGGCCTGCGTGCGACGTGCGCGGGTGACCTGGTACTGCAGGGTCGAGGGCTGCAGCATCGCGTCGAAGCTGACCGGCTCGCGCGCCGGTTCCAGATCCAGCAGCGCATGGATGGTGAAGTGCAGGCCGCCGGCAAACTGATTGCCGGCGTCCAGGTGCACGTTGACGTTGCGGAGCCGGCGCTCGTGTCGCGCCACGGCCTGCTCCAGGGAGCGGCAGATGGCGGCGCGATCATAAGCGTTGGCCAGGCTCATCGCGGAGAAATCGGCCAGCCCGTAGGTCAGCAGCGACTGCCGGCAGTTGGGGAACTCCTTCATGTCGCCTTCCTGGAACGCGGCGCGCGAATTCAGCAGCCCTTCCAGGTCACGGGCAATGGATTCCTTGTACTGCTCCAGCGAGACGGACTTGAATACCGGCCCGGCGCCCGGCTGCTTGGGGGCGTCGTCGAACAGTTTTTCCAGCAGGCTGGGTTCGAGTCCCTTCATTGGTCGATCCACTCAGGTTCGGCATCCGTGCGGGCGGCAGCGGTGCGGCAGAGACAGGGCCGTTCCTGGCCCTGCCCGACGATCAGACTGCGATGGCGCACGAGGCGCCATCGCAGTGACACAACATCACACGGTGTAGTTCGGGATGTTCTTGGTTGCGCTCCACTGCGCCACGGTCTTGCCACCAACGCCGCCTTCCGGCTTCTGCTGCTGGTAAGTCCACTTGATGGCGCCGAAGCTCAGCTGAACAACTTCCTGCGGCATGCCTTCCTTGTCCACCGTCGTGGTGACGCGGTGGACCAGCACGTTCAGCAGCTCGACCGTGTAGTAATTGATCGCGTTGCCGTCCTTGTCGGCGCGCATGAACTGGATCTGCGCCTTCGGGAAGGTGGTGCCGTTGGAGGCGGCCTGGTTCAGGGCCGTGGAGGCGAGGTCGATCGACTTGGTGATTTCGATCGGGGACAGGTTCACGCGGGCAGCGGTGGTGCCGCCGGAGGTCGACGCGGTGGCCGAACGCGGCTGCAACAGGTCCTGCGAGAACGACTGGATTTCAATCCAGTCCTTGTGCTTGTCGTCGTGCGACTCGCCCTTGATGGTGTCAATCGAGAGGAAAGCGTGCTGCATATCTGGTCTCCTAAATTCCGTTCTTCCGTGAGATTTGATGTGCCAGGCGGGGGCCTGGCGGTTAAGGGGGGCTGCGCCCTCTTGAAATAAGCGTCACTGCAATCCGGGGAGCGGACTCCCCTGGACGCTTCAGTTACAGCAAACCGTTACGACTTTTTCGCGGACGCCGGCAGTTCGGCGACCAGACGCAACGAAACAGACAGCTCATCGAGCTGGAAATGCGGCCTGATGAAGGCCACCGCGCGGTAGACACCAGGCTTGCCCGGCACCTCCGAAACCTGCACAGATGCCTCGCGCAACGGGAACTGGGCCTTGGCTTCCTGCGATGCGTTGTCGTCCAGCAGCACGTACTGGGCGATCCATCGGTTCAGGAATTCCTCGACGTTGCCCGCCGATGCGAAGCTGCCGATCTTCTCGCGCATCATCGCCTTGAGGTAATGGGCGATGCGCGACACCGCGAAAATGTACTGCAGCTGGGCAGACAGGATCGCGTTGGCGTTGGCCGAATCGGTGTTGTACTTCTTCGGCTTCTGTGCCGACTGTGCGCCGAAGAACGCGGCGTAGTCGGTGTTCTTGCAGTGCACCAGCGGCATGAAGCCGAGGTCACTGAGTTCCTTTTCACGACGGTCGGTGATGGCCACTTCCGTCGGGCACTTCAGCGCGACTTCGCCATCATCGGTGCGGAAGGTATGGGTCGGCAGGTCCTCGACCAGGCCGCCACCTTCCACGCCACGGATTGCCGCGCACCAGCCGAAGTTCTCGAAGGCCTGGGTCAGGCGCGCACCCATCGCATAGGCGGTGTTGCACCACAGGAACTTGCTGTGGTCGGCCGCTTCGATCTCCTCGACGAAGTTGAAGCCTTCGACGGTGGTGCCATCCTTCGGGTTGTAGGGCAGACGACCGAGGAAGCGCGGCATGGTCAGACCGACATAGCGGCTGTCCTCACTCTCGCGGAACGACTTCCACTTCGCGTACTCGACCGTGTCGAACACCTTGGCCAGGTCGCGCGGCTTGCCCAGATCGGTGAAGGTTTCCAGGCCGAACATGCCTTCACTCGCTGCCGAAATGAACGGCGCGTGCGCGGCGGCAGCCACGTGCGACATCTGCTCGATGAAGTACATGTCCTCCGGCTGGCGGCCGAGGAAGTAGTCGCCGATCAGTGCGCCGAACGGCGCGCCACCGAAGGTGCCGAACTCTTCTTCGTAGACCTTCTTGAACAGCGCGCTCTGGTCGAAGTCGATGGCCGACTTGAAATCCTTCACCAGATCCTTCTGCGGCGAATTGAAGACCTTGATCTTCATGTTCGGGCCGGTGGAGGTCTGCTGGCACAGGTAATGCAGGCCTCGCCAGCTGCCTTCCAGCTTCTGGAACGGTTCGGCATGCATGACGGCGCTGAGCTGCTCGGAGATGATCCGGTCGATCTCGGCGATGCGCGCATCGAGGGTGAGGTTGAGGTTGTCGGAGACGACCACGGTGCCCTCCAGGACTTCCTTCGCCAGCGCGGCGATGATGTCCTTGGCGCGGTCATGCTCGGTCTTCGACTTGGCGACCTTGCTCTTCTCGACGATCTGGTCGAGCAGGCCGACGTCTTCGGCAACGGCGGCCTGCGTGGCCAACGGGCTGGCTTCGGCTGACATCGGTCAGTCCTCCTTGGTCACGCCGAGCTTCTTCAGCTGCTCGGTGTTGTTGAGCACATCGGTCAGCAGGTCTTCCAGCTTCTCGTTGCCGGCCAGCTTGTTGCGCAGGTCGGCGAGCTTGGTGCGCGACTCGAGCAGGCGCCGCAACGGCTCGATCTGCTGGACCACCGCCTCGGGACGGAAGTCATCGATGGAGTTGAACTTCAGCTCGACGCCGAATTCGCCGCCTTCGTCGCTGATCTTGTTCGGCACGCGATAGACCGCACGCGGGGCGATGCCTTCCATCACTTCGTCGAAGTTGTCCATGTCGACGCTGACGAACTTGCGATCCTTGACCTTGGGCAGCGGCTGCTCCGGGTTGCCGCTGAAATCGCCCATCACGCCGACCACGAACGGCAGTTCCTTCTGCTCGATCGCGTCACCCTTCTCGACATCGTAGGTGAGCTGGACGCGCGGCGGGCGGATCTTCTGCAGCCGCTTCTGGATGCTTTCCTTCTTGGCCATGTGTGTCTCCTGACTGGGGCCGGGTCCGGATCAGTTGCCGATGTTCTGGAACGGATCGGAGTTGTTCGAGCGGGCAGCGGGCTTGGCCGGCTGTGCAGCGGGCTGTGCGGCAGCGGCGGGCGCGGCGGCACGGCCGGCACGGGCGCGGCTGCGCGGCTTCGGCTTGGGCGCCGGATCGAGAATGGCATCACCCATGGTGTTGCGCAGGGTGGTAGCCAGGGTCTGCGCTTCCTTGCGGGCAGTATCGGAAGCCAGCGCGCCGCGCCCCTGCAGGCGGGTCAGCGACTGGTTGGCAATGCGGAAACCGGCCACCGTGATCACGCCATCGGCGACCAGATCGCTGGGATCGCGCTGCAGCACTTCCTCGGCAGCCACAATGGCGCGGGCATACTGGCCCTGGTCGAACTGCAGCTGAGCGATGCGCACCCACGGCTCCTTGCGCGTCGGATCGGCCTTCGCCGCTTCCTCGAATGCGCTGATGGCGGCATCCGCGCCACCGGTGGTGACCTGTGCTTCGGCATTGCTCAGCGTCGTTTCGAACGGCACGACCTCGGCCTTCTTCGGTGCCGATGAGCAGGCCGCCAGGCCCGACAGCAACATCAGCGCGAACATCGGCCGGTAGACAGCCTTCCCCATTGCCTTCACTTCCATAGTGATCCCTCGTCGAAATTAGTTCCTAAAGGAAGCCGAATCGCCGCCGATACACCGCACGGGATTCCTGCCCCTGTCGGCGGCAGTGTACATTCGCGAATACGCATCGGTATAGTGAATTTCGTCAAGAATGTGGCGGTTTTGATAGACACATTCTTCACATTCCAATGTGATATCCGCGAGCGAAATCCGTTGCATACGTGACTTTCACCCCGCCCTTCGAGCCCGCCGACTCCAGATGAATGCGCAACTCTCCTCATTTCGCCGCGTGATATCCGTCACGATTTTCTCCTTCATTGTTTCGGGTTCCCTTGCCGGTTGCGCCAGCGACAGCAAGCTCGGGAAAGCGATGGACAAGACGCTGCAGGCCGTCGGCATCCGCGAGGAAAAGCCGAAAGCGCCACCGACCGTCCCATTGCGCCTGTATGCCGGCACCAACCTCAATGCCGGCAACGACAAGCGGGCGAGTGCGGCGGTGGTCAAGGTCTACCACCTGCGCAGCCTGCAACGGTTCGAACAGGCGCCCTTCAACGCATTCCTGGACCAGGCCGGAGAGCAGGCCGCCCTCGGTGCCGACCTGCTGTCGGTCAATGAGGTGGTGCTGACCCCCGGGGCCCGGCAGGAATTGTCCGAGCAGCTGAGTGAAGGAAGTGCAGTGCTGGGCGTGGTCGCCCTGTTCCGCGCCCCCGCCGAGAACCGCTGGCGGCTCGCGTTCGACACCAAGGGCAAGACCCTGCCGCAGGACGGTGTGACCATCGGTGTCCACGCCTGTGCCCTGACCAGCGACAGCAAGGCCCTGCTCACACGACTTTCCGGCGATCCGGGCAGTCTTGCCTCGATCCGCTGTGCAGGCGCGAAATAGGACCGCGTCGGAATTCTGGCACTCAAATTGCCGCAATGCGATAGTATCTTCCGCGCAACGTTTGCCCCGCCGCAATCAATGTGCGATGTGATTCACACTTTCACAATGCAAGGCAGGGCCTTCGCCGCAGCGGAACGCGAGGACGGCGGAACCGGCCCCCAAGGGGCAACCTTTCAAGGTATTTCCAAGGATTGAATGTGGCTTATGTAAGCAGGATGTCGAAGGTTCTCTGGGGTGAAGGGCTGTTCCTGCGGCCCCAGCATTTCCAGCGCCAGGACGCGTATCACGAGGCACGGCTGCAGGATCTTTCGCAGACGCTGCACCCGTACGCGTGGGGCGCGCGCCGCGTGCGTTTCGACCCCCATGCCTTGTCCGGCGGCACGTTGAGGCCGCTCGATCTGTCGGCGGTGTTTCCCGATGGCGAAACCTACGATGCCCCCGCCCACGACAGCCTGCCGGACGCGGTGTCGCTGCAGGATCTGCCGCCTGGCGTGCAGTCCACGGTGATCTACCTGGCACTTCCGCTGCTGCGCGATGACGGCGCCAACTGCACCGATGCGGAAGGCACCGTGCTTGCGCGCTATCGGCAGGCCAACCGCGATACGCAGGACCTGTTCACCGATGCGGTGGAGGCCGAACTGGCCTACCTGAGCAAGGCGGTGAAGCTGCTTACCGACGACCAGCCCCGTGATGCCTATGCCACCGTGCCGGTGGCGCGTGTGCGCCGCACCTCCAGCGGCGGCTTCGAGCTGGACGATGAGTTCATCCCGCCCTGCGCGCAGCTGCAGGCCTCGCCGTTCCTGCATCGTGAACTGCGTGCGGTGCTCGATGCGCTGCAGGCCAAGGTCGATGCGCTGTACGGGCTGCATCGGCAGACGTCGCAGAACATCATCGAATTCCGCTCGGGCGACATCGCGTCGTTCTGGCTGCTGCATACGATCAACAGTTCCTTCAGCGCGCTGGCCCATCTGCTGCATCATCCGCAGCTGCATCCCGAGCGCCTGCACCAGGAACTGCTGCGCATGGCGGGCGCACTGCTGACCTTCTCCAACGCCTACCAGCTGGGCGACCTGCCGGTGTACCGCCACGACCAGCCGGAAGCTTCGTTCCGCAAGCTGCTGGAGATCGTGCGGGCACTGCTGGATACGGTGATCTCCACGCGCTACTTCAAGATCGCGCTGAACGAGGTCAAGCCGTCCTACCACCTCGGTCGGCTGGACTCGCAGCGGATCGACGGGAATGCCTCGTTCTACCTGTCCGTCTCCGCCTCGCTGCCGGCGCAGGAGCTGATCCAGAGCGTCCCGGTGCGCTTCAAGGTCGGCGCGCCGGACGACGTCGAGAAGTGCGTGCTGTCCGCACTGCCAGGCGTGAAGCTTACCCACGCCGCGCAGGTGCCGGCAGCGATCCCGGTGCGCCCGGGCAGCCATTACTTCGAATTTGATTCGCGCGGTGCGCTGTATGAGCGCATGCTCAAGGCGCAGTCGGTGATGATCTATGTGCCGGCCGGCATTGCCGAGCTGAAGATGGAACTTGTGGCGGTGACCTCATGATGAATTCCCCCCTGCCCCCGACCCCGGGCCCGATGCCGTCGCTGACCGCCAATGGCGCGATGGTCAATCCGACGCCGCAGGCGGCTAATCCGCAGAGCCTGCAGGATCTGATGTCCGACGGCTTCTACCTGCTGCTTCTGCTCAAGCGTGGCCAGTTGCCGCACGACGCAGAGGGCTTCGTGCAGACGGTGCAGAAGTTCCTCGATGGCGTCGAACGCAACGCGATGCGGCTTGGAGTGGCGTCCGAAGATGTCTACGCCGCCAAATACGCGTTCTGCGCCGCGGTGGATGAGGCGATCCTGTCGCAGCCGTCGCCGCTGCACGAAACCTGGGAACGCAATCCGCTGCAGTTGCGCCTGTTCGGCGAGCACCTCGCCGGCGAGCACTTCTTCGACCGGCTGGAAGAACTGCGCCGCCAGGGCGCGGCGCGCCTGCCGTCGCTGGAGGTCTATCACTACTGCCTGCTGATGGGCTTCGAGGGCAAGTACCGTATCGAAGGCACCGAGAAGCTGGGCTATCTGACCGCGCGCCTGGGTGACGAGATCGTCTACCTGAAGGGCAAGCGCCACGGCTTCGCCCCGCACGCGCTGCCGCCCGACAACGTGCGCCATGGCCTGCGCCGGGTCGTGCCGCTGTGGCTGCCGGCCGTGGTTGTCGGCTGCTTCGGCATCGTCGCGTTCTTCGGCATGCGCGCCTACCTCGGACACGAAACCCGTCAGCAGCTGGCCGCCTACAACGACGTGGTGCAGATGCCCGAGCGCACCGCCCACATTACGATCACCCTCCCATGAGCCTGACGATATGGACATCTCGCGCTCCACGCTGCTTGCTTCCCTCGCCTCGCTGTCGCATCGGGATCGCCTGATCCAGCTCAAGGGCCCTGACGAGGGCCTTGTGGTCGAGCGGTTTGAAGGCACCGAATCGGTGTGCGGTGACAACCGCCTGCAGATCGACTGCCTGGCCACCGATGCGTTCCTGGAACTGGAGCCGTGGCTGGAGCAGCCGCTGACCCTGCAGCTGCGCCAGGCCGATGGCGCGCTGCGGCAGTGGCACGGGCTGTGCACCGAGGCGGCGCAGCTGGGAAGCGACGGCGGGCTGGCCCGCTACCGGCTCACCCTCGAACCCTGGACCGCCCTGCTGCGCCTTCGCCGCAACGCAGTGATTTTCCAGGACCAGGACACCCGCGCGATCTGCGAGCAGATCTTCGCCGACTACCCGCAGGCCGCCTTCCGCTTCGACGTGCAGGCCCAGTTGCCGGCCCGCGCGATCACCACCCAGTACCGCGAAACCGACTGGGCCTTCGTCACCCGCCTGCTGTCCGAGGCTGGCCTGGCCTGGCGCATCGAGCAGGCGCAGGAGGGCGATGCCGCCCACACCCTGGTGGTGTTCGAGCCCGGCGCCGAACTGCCCGATGTGGGCCGCGTGCGTTTCCATCGCGCCGACATGGCCGAGAGCAGCGATGGCATCACTGCCTTCGCCGAACGCCAGCAGCTGGTGCCCAACGCCAGTACCGTCGCCAGCTGGCACAGCGAACAGGTCAACGCCGTGGCGGCGCAGTCCAGTGCCGATGCCGGCACCCTGCCCGCGCTGGAGGTCTATGTGCAGCCGCGTGCTGGTCGCTTCGCCCAGCCCGCCTGGGCCGACGCCGAAGCGCAGGCGCGGCTGGACGCACTGCGCGTTGGCCAGGTGCTGTACAGCGGCAGCGGCAGCGAGCGCCAGCTGGCCGCAGGCAGCACCTTCAGCCTGGCCCAGCATCCGCAGCATGAGGGCCAGTGCTTCCAGCTGCTGGCCGTGCAGCATGTCGCCGTCAACAATCTGGACCAGGGCATCGCCGAGCTGCTCGGCAGTACCGATCTGGAGCGCGGCGCCTACCGCAACGCCTTCCTCGCCACCGGCGCCGGAGTGCCGCTGCGCGCCCTGCCGCAGGACCGCCCCACCCTGCATGGCCCGCAGACCGCACGCGTGGTGGGTGTGGCCAATGCGGCCGTCAGCCCGAACCGCGAACACCAGGTGCGCATCCAGTTCGGCTGGCAGCGCGGCAGCCAGCCCAATCCGGGCGGTCTGACCGACACCGGCAGCGCCCAGACCGGCCATGCGCCCGGCGACCACACCAGCGGCAGCTGGGTGTCGGTGGCCGAATGGGTGGCCGGCCCGAACTGGGGCACGGCCTTCCTGCCGCGCATCGGCAGCGAAGTGCTGGTGGAATTCCTGCACGGTGACATCGACCAGCCGCGCGTCACCGGCCAGCTCTACAACGGTGAGGTCGCCCCACCCTTCGGCGGCGGCATCGATGAGAACGCGCGCCATCCCGGCGTACTCAGCGGCCTGCACACCCAGGCCCATGACGGCAGCGGCACCCAGCAATGGGTGATCGATGACACGCCGGGCCAGCTGCGTACGCGCCTGCACAGCTCGCTGGCCGACAGCCGGCTGGAGCTGGGCTACCTGATCGCGCACCAGAACACCGCCCGCGGCGCCCTGCGCGGCGAGGGCTTCGAGTTGGCCACGCAGGGCTGGGGCAACGTGCATGCGGCCGAAGGCCTGCTGCTGTCCGCCAGCGCGCAGGAGCGGGCCGCTTCCACGGTCATGGACAACGCCAGCGTGGTGGCGCAGCTCAAGGGCGCCGAGCGCAGCCTGGAGCAGATGCAGCAGACCCTGGCCCAGCAGCAGGTGCCCGGACTGGCCGAGTTCGAGCGCACAAAGCAGCTGCGCGAGCAGATCGATCCGCAGGCACAGGGACGCTACGAAGGCGAGGTCAACGGACAAAGCGCGATGAAGCCGGGCGGCGATGGCCGCAGCCCGGGTGACCAGCCGGTGGAGCGTCTGGCCAAGCCGCTGCTGCTGGCCGAAGCACCGCACCACATTGCCTGGACCACGCCAGCCAGCGCGGTGGCCTACGCCGGGCAGAACCTGCAGATGACGGTGCAGCAGGATCTGCACATCAGCGCAGGCGAGACCATCGCCACGGTGTCCGGCGAGCACGTCTCACTGTTCGCGCAGAGCGGCCCGCTGCGGGTGATCGCCGCCCAGGGCCCGGTCAGCCTGCAGGCCAACGATGGCGAACTGGAGCTGCTGAGCGACCAGGCACTGACCATCACCGCCACCGATGACCGCATCGATGTGCTGGCGCAGAGCAAAGTGGTGCTGCAGGCCGGCAGCAGCGCGATCACCCTGGAGGGCGGCAACATCACGTTCAGCTGCCCGGGCGAGTTCAAGGTGAAGGCGGGCGAGCATCCGTTCATGGGGGGGGGAAGTGATGCGCCGTCCATGCCGGTACTTCCCAGTGGGCTGTACTCGTTCAAGGAAAGCCTGCGCTTCGCGCTGGAAGGCGCCGATGTACTGGCCACGGAAATGGGGTGGAAGGACAAGGCCTACCGCATCTTCAACAACGAAGGCGAACAGGTCGCCAGCGGAACCATCGGTGAGGACGGTCGGTTGCCCCGCGTGATGGCCGATGGCCTGGGTCGGCCGCTGACCTTGGAGGTTGGCGATGACACCTGGGAAATGTTGGTGTCGGCGCCGGGCCGCCCACCCGAGAATGACGGCGACACACCCGACAGCGACGGCAGCGACCCCTTCCTCGGGAACCTGGACGCGGCCGATGCGACCGGCGCCCTGACGTCCGAACAGATCCTGGAACTGCTCAACGAACCCCCGTCATCAACATGATCATCCGACACTTCCTGCTGCTGCTCGCATTGTGCATGGGCTCCTCCGCCAACGCGCAGCAGTATTCGACCGGCAGCACTGACATCAAGACCACTCAAGGCACGTTGCGCGTGAATTCCGGGTATGTCAGTCATTCCAATGCCCACAGTTTCCATGTTTACAGCTTCCAGTACCGTCCGATTGCCAACGAAGCAGTGTGGAACCAGCTTCCGCTGCTCCCACGCAACGATGCGCCGCCGGTGGATTTCCTCGTAAAGGCGACGGCCACGGCTGACTTCCCGCTCCGCGATGCGCGTGTGCGGGTCGAGGCGGGCAAGGTGGTCCTCTACATCGCTGAGTTGGCCTTCAAGGACACGCCATACGACGACGACGCTGCCGTCGAGCTGAAACGCTACCTTCTCAAGCAGCAGCCCGACGAGGAGCGCTGGGTACTGGTGCTCGATTCCACCCGCCGTCTGCCCCAGGGCGTTGATGTCGCACAGGCCCTGAGCACGCTGACGCCCCGATAGGACGACACGGAATGCCTACCTACATCAGCGCGGTTTTCAACAAGGATACGCGCACTGTGGAGTTCACCGCCGACAACGGTGACAAGCTCATCCGCAGTGGCGGCTCGCTGGCTTGGCTGCTCAACAACCCCGGCAACCTGCGTCCAGGCGGAAAGTACGCCAAGATGATCGGCCAGGCCGATACGAAGAGCGGCAAGTTCGCCATTTTTCCTACGGCCGAGGATGGCCGCGCCGAGAAGCGCGCACTGCTGCGCCGCAAGTACAACGATATGACGTTGTACAACGCCATGCATACCTATGCGCCGGAATCGGAAAACGACACAGCGGCCTATCTGGCATACGTGCGCAAGCGATCTGGTGCCACCGACCAGACGGTCATCAAGGACATGACCGATGAGCAGTTCAACGGCATGATCGCTGCGATGGAGCAATATGAGGGCTTCAATGCAAAGCCTGAGACACGCAAGGAACGGATCGTGCACGCCACGCAGGTCACCTTGTCTGACGGCGCCCGACCGATGCCGGCAACGCCCGTGATCGTGCGTAGCAGCAATACGGGCGAGAAGAAGGTCACCACCAATGAGCACGGGGCGCTGCCGACATTCATCACCCGCCAGCCAGGAGAAGTGATAGAGCTCTTCCTTGAGGAATCAGGCAAGATTGGAAGCCGAATCGGCCAGTTTGCGCTTCAGCAGGCCTCAGCGTCCCTGGTATTTGCGCGCAACATGATGACGGTCGGCGGGAATTCGCAACCACACACTCCAACGCAGCCCAGCAAGGAGAAGCGCACACCGCTGCGCTACGTGGTGCAGCCAGGCGACACTCTCGCCTCGATCGCCAGCAGGTTCAAGACCTCAGTTGACGATCTGGTGAGCAACAACCATATCCGCAACCGCAACCGCATCTATCCCGGTCATGTGGTTTGGATCTACGGAAAGGCACCGGCTGACGCAGCCAACGACGGCGCCCCGGCGACTCCAACAAGGTCACGTCAAGCCAGCTACAGCGTTCGCTCCGGCGACACGCTGAGCCGAATTGCAGACCGCCATCACACCAGCGTCGATGCGCTGATGGCCGCCAATCCGTCGATCAGCAATGCCAATCGAATCAGTCCTGGCCAGAAAATCACGCTGCCTGTTGGGGTCGAAGCCGTGCCCCCATCAGCGGCCGGGTCTTCCGGGCGAGCGGGCAACAGCGGGAATCCGCAAACGTCTGATCGGCCCTCGCTGGTGAAGCCTCCGCCGGAAACACCTGCTGCTGCTGTGCGGCCGCCGGCGTCAGTACAGGCACGGGATACCCGAAGTCGCGATGGCGAAGGCCACCCAATCGCAATCATTCCGTTTTCGCAGAAGCGCGCACCTTGGGTGGAGCACGCCTATGCACAGGCGCGCAAATGGGCGGGCAAGAAAGAGGCTGAGATCAGCCGCACCATCAACTTCCATTCCGAACTCGGCTACGGGAAGCAGTTCACTACGCTGGCCGGAAGCTCCAACGCTTGGTGCGCATCGTTCGTGAACTGGTGCCTTCGCACGGCCGGATACGCTATATCATCTCCACACCCGTACCGTGCGCGTTCGTTCGCCGCCGACACCACGCGCTTCAGCCAGATCGACGAACCGGTGTTCGGCGCGGTCGCCCTGGTCGGTACGTCGCACGTAGGGTTCGTCTACGCCATGGACCGCGGTCGACCTGTGTTGCTGGGTGGCAACCAGAGCGACCAGATCAATTTTGTCCGCTTCAACCCTGCAACGCTGCGTTACTACGTGCCGAAAAGCTATCTGCCATTCGCGCAGAAGGAACTCAAGGAAACCAAACTCGATGAACTGGCAGCCACGGACCTCAACGCGGCGCTCGGCATTGTCGTGGCCAAAAAGGCTGGCGACAATACGCGCTGATCAGCTGCGACTTGCCGTGCTGGCCGTGCTTGCACTCGGTGCAGTCGGCTGCGGTGCGCCGTCCTCACCGGTTGCAGATGCAGCAGACGATGCCGCAACGAATGCACACGCACTTCCCGGGCAGGTTGAGGCCGTGCCCGCTGGTCGACTGGAGCTGTTGCCCGCCCTGGCAGATGCGGAACTGAAAGACCTCTACTCGGGCACGCTGCTGAAGCAAGTGGTGTTCAATGACATCGACGGGCCGGGCCTGCTGCTGCTTTCGCGCAGCGAGCAGACAGTGCCGGCGCAGGGCGATGAAGAGGCGATGGATCAGATCACGTTGCGTGCGGAGCTGTTCCGGCGCGCCGGACAAGCGGCTCCTTGGGCCTCGCGGTGGAGCGTGGAAGATCCGGTTCAATGCGAAGGTCTGGATCTGGAGGCCGGCTACTTCCTGGACCAGGTGACTGCAACGGACCTGGACAAGGATGGCCGCGCCGAGTTGACGCTGGCCAGCCACAGCTTCTGCGGCGGCGGCGTCGATCCGCAGCAGCTGCGCATTGGGCTTCGCCAGGGCGAGCAGTATTACGAAGTACGTGGTGAATCGCTGGTGGAGGTGGAAGGCGATGAACCCTTCGGCGGCGACCGGCAGGACGATCCCGCGCTGGCTTCGGCTGCGCCCGTGCTTCGCGCGCACGTAGACAAGGTGTGGGAGGCGATCAAGCGCGGAAGCTCACCGTGACGTCGTCACGATGCCAGCGCCAGCATCAGGCTCTCCTGCTGCTGGCGCTCTCCGCTGCCGCGGACGTCGCCATCGCGCGCACTCCGCCGCCCGGCTCGCTGCAACGCGCGTGTGCAACCGCCATCGATCACAGGATCGAACTGGTACCGGTGGAGGGGAAGCGCGTCAGTGCATGTCCACCGGGGAATGACGAGGACTGCCCATACAGCGGTCAGCAGGGAAAGACCTTCTTGAACGACACGCCCGATCTCAACAACGACGGGCGCGAGGACGCGATCCTCACCTACTTCGGCAGCAGCTACGGCGATGTCGATGTCGCCGATAAACTGATCCTTGCCCAGTGTGCGGATGGAACCTATATCCGTCTGTTGGAGGGCAGGTTCACGACATTGACGGCCCCTGTCGCGCCGCATGCTGCCTGGCCAGCACTGGACGCGACACGGGACTGTCCGACTGGGCAGAATGACACCATCCGTACCGGGAAGATCCAGCTGCAGTTCGACCCGGCGACGATGCGCTATCGCGGTCCAGCCGGCATTGACCTGATCCAGGTCTGCAGTGAATAGCGACAGATGCGACGCGAAACCGATAGGCCGAATGCCAGGATGATGCTGGGTTGACTCGCAACGTGCAGACGCGCTCCATGCGCTCCGCAGGCGTGAAGGGTCACGGCCAGGACGCGCCAACCTCGTCAGTGCCTGTGCTCCCGAGCCCCCTCCTTTGATCCAACGCATGCCGTCGCCACGGGCAGGGTGCTATGGTGGCGCCACCATCTCGCAGGAGCGCCGCTCATGACCCGTTTCCGTTCCGTCGGCCTTGCACTGGCCGCAGTCGCCACGCCGATGCTGCTCGCCGCCTGTGTGAGTACGCCCGGGCCGGAGGTGAAGGGCACCGGCCGCTGCGACGCCAGCCAGCTTGGCTGGGCAATCGGCCAGCCGGGCAATGAGGAGAACATGCGTCGTCTGTCGCGTGAGAGCGGCGCCGGCCTGGTCAACCCGATCGGCCCGACCACGATTACCACCAAGGATATCCGTCCGGATCGCCTGCGCGTCTACATGGACAAGGACAACATCATCACCGCAGCCCGCTGCGAGTAACCACCGCGCGGGCTTTTGTAGAGCCGAGCCCACGCTCGGCTGCCACTGAACAGCAGCCGAGCATGGGCTCGGCTCTACACAGAACGCGCGTCGGGCATGGGCCAGCGTGACAGGGCTCAGGGTTCGGTATAGCCCGCACAATCCGGCAGTGGCTGGTCGGGGTGAAAACGGCCCTCACTGAAACGGAAAAGACGCGAATAGCTGCACGCGGGATCCTGCTCGGTGCGCAGGTCCTTCGTCTTCAACGGCCCCTTCGCCAGCGAATCCTCGAAACGCGATGCACCTGCGGGGAAGCGGGTCGCCACCGTCTGGTAACGAAGCACCGGCATGCCCTGCACTGCCGGATCCAGCCCCAGCTTTGCCGAGAATCCATACTCATCGTGGCAGGCACCGGCACGCTGCCTGATGTCCTGCTCGCTGAAGCAGGCACGGATCATCGCGTTGCCCACCCACGGCACGGTCAGCACATCATCGTCCACCTGGATGCCATCCTGCAGGTGGCGCACGCGTGCCAGCTGCAGCGTCGATGCGTCTGCCCCACCGCCGGAGTACATCATGCTGAAGGTGACCGTGGCGCCTACCAGTACGTTCTGGCGGGCACGCGGCTGCGGGTCAATCACGTCCTCATCCGCGCCGACACCGGGTGCCAGGCGTACGATCCACGGCCACAGCTTCAGTTCGCTTTCCTGCGGCACGTCAATGCGGACGTGGTAGCTGTGCGGCTTGCCCTGGCCCGGCACCTTCTCAAGCACTTCCAGCACGGTGGGCCGCTTCCCCTCTTCGGCCACCGGTTGCACGCGTACGCACCAGTTGCCGTCCCGGGTGCACTCATAAAGTCCTGCCGGGCCTGCCTCCCGGGTGATCAGCACCTGCCCCAGCGGCTCCATCACATTGCCGGCCGCATCGCGCTGCTGTGGCAGGATCGAGCCCTGCGCCAACACCAGGATCGGGGCGGCCAGCAGTGCAGCACACACGGTCGTGCGGACAACGATGGGGGGCATGGGCGGCTCCTGCGGCTGGAATTCCGATGGTAACCGTTGCCCGGGTAGAGTCGAGCCATGCTCGACTGCTGCCTGCCGGGAAGTGCAGCCGAGCACGGGCTCGGCTCTACATCATCCGCAGTCGCAGCCACCCCAGCCCTTGGCCTTCGAAGTCTGCCCGATGCCCGGGTTGAAGGTGTTGCTCGGGTCCAACTGTCGGTAGAACCCAGCCAGCGCCGGCTTGGCCGGGTACAGGTGGCCAACGTTGTGCTCGGCCGGATACTCGGCCCCGCGCCGGTCGAGCAGTGCCCACATCGCGTGCTCGATCGCCATCGGATCTTCGCCCTTGCGTGCAATGTAGTCCTGGTGGAACACGTGGCACAGGAAGTGGCCGTAGTACAGTTTGTGCAGCAGGCGACTTTCGATGGCGGCGGGCAGCTGCTCGAACCAGTCTGCGTCGTCGCGACGCAATGCGATGTCGAGCGCGACGATGTCCTGCACCTGTTGGCGATGCACCTCGCGATAGCGCACTGCAGCACCGGCCACGGCAAAACGATGCAGGAAGGCCTTGCGCCCTTCTTCGGCCGTGCAGTGGAAATAGCCGCCTTCGTGCTCGGCGAAGAATTGCTGCAACCAGGCCTCGGTCTCCGCTGCATCCTGTGCGGAGACCTTCAGCAGCAGATGATGCTCGTAACGCTGCCGGAACTCGCCCATGCGCTGGGGCAGGTGCGAGGGCAACAGGCCGGTCAGCACCTGCATTACCCGGTCGGTCACGCCGCGCAGGCCCAGCCGCTCGAACCAGCCGTCAACCCTGCTCTTCAGTGCGAATGCCGCGGGCACCCGTGCGGTCCCGAGCCGGTCGATCAGCAGGAATGTGTCCTTTCCATAGCGCTCGCCGATATCGTAGGCGTCTCGGTGGATGTACTCACCGGCGATCGGCAGCCGATCGAAGCCGGTCAGCAGTTGGCGGCGGATGGCGGTGAAACTCCCGGTACGGTTGCTGCCGATGTAGAAGACCTCGGCGGGCTCCTTCTCAAACGTATCCAGGCGCACCGCGAACACCGCCAGTTTGCCGGCTGAACCCGCCGCTTCGTAGTGACGACTGGGATCGGCATTGAAGCGCGCCGGTGTATCGGCATCGACCCTGCGCACCTCGTCGGCGTAGCGCGGGTCGGACGCGGAACGGCCGTCGCCGTCGCTGACATCGGCGGCATCGTAGTCACCGGCCTGCAAGCGCTGCAGGATCTGCTCGGGCGTATCGCCCAGCGCGATGCCCAGGTGGTTGACCAGCTGCAACCGGCCCTGCGCATCAACCTGCGCATATAGCGCCAGCTCGGTATAGGCGGGGCCACGCCGCACCAGCGCACCGCCGGAGTTGTTGCAGATGCCGCCCAGCACCGAGGCGCCGATGCAGGACGAGCCGATCACCGAATGCGGCTCGCGCCCCAGCGGCGCCAGCGTCTGCTCCAGCCGGTCCAGGGTGGCGCCCGGCAGACACACCACCTGGCGGCCCTCGTTCAACAACTGGATGCCGGTCAAGCGCAGGGTGCTGACCAGCACGACCGGGCGCCCATAATCATTGCCATCCGGGGTCGAGCCGCCGGTCAGGCCGGTATTGGCGGCCTGCAGGATGATCGCTGCCCCACCCTGCACCGCCGCCTGCAGCACACGCCACAATTCCAGCAACGTGCCCGGACGCACCACGGCCAGCACCGCGCCGTCGCCGAAGCGATAGCCCCGGCGGAAGCGGCGGGTCGCCTTGTCGCGGGTCAGCACATGGCGGCTGCCGACAGCAGCACGCAGCTGCGACAGCATGGCCCCGTGGCCAGTCATGGCAGCCGCACCAGTGAATCTCGGCCGATGTCGGTAATGCGGTGTGCGCCGGTCAGCGTCATTGCCACGCGCATCTCCCTGGCGATCAGGTCCAGCAGGTTGGCCACGCCGGCCTCACCCTGCGCCGCGAGCGCATAGACGAAGGCCCGCCCCAGCAGCACGGTGTCAGCGCCCAGCGCCAGCATGCGCACCACGTCCAGTCCGGTGCGGATGCCGGAATCGGCGAGGATCTTCAGGTCGCCCTGTACCGCGTCAGCGATGGCCGGCAGCGCGCGTGCGGTGGACAGCACACCATCGAGCTGGCGCCCCCCGTGATTGGAGACCACGATGCCGTCGGCACCGAATGCAACCGCGTCGCGTGCGTCTTCCGGGTCGAGGATGCCCTTGATCACCATCGGTCCCTTCCAGAACTCGCGGATCCACTCCAGGTCCTTCCACGAAATGGATGGATCGAAGTTGCTGCCCAGCCAGCCGATATAGTCCTCCAGCCCGGTGGGGTTGCCGCGATAGGTGGAGATGTTGCCAAGATCGTGCGGACGTCCGAACAGACCCACGTCCCAGGCCCAGCGCGGATGGGTGATGGCCTGGCCGATGCGGCGCAGCGGAGCATTCGGACCGCTCATGCCGGAGTGCGCGTCTCGATAGCGCGCACCCGGTACCGGCATGTCCACGGTGAACACCAGCGTCGTAACGCCCGCCGCCTGGGCGCGCTCCAGGGCGTTGCGCATGAAGCCGCGATCGCGCAGCACGTACAGCTGGAACCACATCGACCGCTGGATCGCCGGGGCCACTTCCTCGATCGGGCACACCGACACGGTGGACAGGGTGAACGGAATGCCGCGGCTGTCAGCCGCCCGCGCCGCCTGCACTTCACCGCGGCGTGCATACATGCCGGTGAGGCCGACCGGCGCCAGTGCCACCGGCATCGCCAGCGTCTGGCCGAACAGCTCGGTCTCCAGGCTCAGGTCGGACATGTTGCGCAGGACGCGCTGGCGCAGCGCGATGTCGGACAGATCCGAAACGTTGCGCTTCAGCGTGTGCTCGGCATAGGCGCCGCCATCGATGTAGTGGAACAGGAACGGCGGCAGCCGGCGTTTGGCTGCGGCGCGGTAATCGGTGGAGGCGGAGATGATCATGGGGTCAACCGTGTGGGGAAGGCAGGCGCGAGGCCCGCGCGCGCCGGGCTTCGTTGTCGTCGAGCGTGCGCAGTGTGGTGTGCACGAACTCGAGGTGGGCATGCGCGGCGGCGCGCGCGCGCTCCGGATCACCGGCCAGCACGGCATCCATCATTTCGCGATGCTGATCGGACAACGGCGAGAATGTTCTGGCCGAGGTGTAGAGCTTTTCGCGGCTCTGCGAGATGTTGGCCTGCAGCAGATCGAACAGGCCACGCATCACCTGCAGCAGCACCAGGTTGTGCGACGCTTCGGCGATGGACAGGTGGAAGGCCGCATCCGCCTCCGCCTCGCCTGAAGGATCATCCTTGCCATGCGCATCCATCATGGTCTGGAAGGCCTGGGCGATGCGTGCCCGATCCTCATCGGTGGCACGCAGCGCTGCATGCCAGGCCGTCGCTCCTTCCAGCGCGTGACGGATCTCCAGCACGTCGAAGCGGTATTCCGGGTCGCCCTGGAACAACGGCAGGTACGGAGCCAGGGGTTCATCCAGCGCCTGCCGCGCGCGCGTGGCCGGCTCCGCCACGTAGGTGCCGCCGCCCACGCGTGCGCTCAGCAGGCCCTGGCTGGACAACTGCGCGATGGCCTCGCGCAGCGCCGTGCGCGAGACACCCAGCTGCACCGCCAGCGCGCGCTCGGCCGGAAGCCGGTCACCCGGCTGCAGCTGCCGCTCCTGCACCAGACCACGCAGCTGCGCGGCCACCTTGTCTGAAATCCGTTGCGTGCTCATGGCGCCATTGTGGCCCGAAGCGCCTGGCAGGTGCGGCCCATGCTGCGCGGATAGGTCGTCGGCTGCATGGCTCAGGGAATCATCCAGGTCAGCCAGTACGCCTGCGCGGTGGTGATCAGGCCGACCATCACGGTGAAGATCAGGCTGTGCTTGACGGTGAAGCGGAACAGGTCCGATTCCTTGCCGGCCAGGCCGACCGCGGCGCAGGCGATGGCAATCGACTGCGGCGAGATCATCTTGCCGGTGACGCCGCCGGTGGTGTTGGCCGCCACCAGCAGCACCTCGGACACGCCGATCTGCTGCGCAGTGGTGGCCTGCAAGGCCGAAAACAGCGCGTTGGAGGACGTGTCCGAGCCGGTCAGGAACACGCCCAGCCAGCCCAGGAACGGCGAGAAGAAGGTGAATGCCTTGCCGGTATGGGCCAGCGCCAGCGCCAGCGTGGCCGACAGGCCCGAATAGTTGGCGATGAAGGCGAAGGCCAGCACCATGCCGATCGAGTAGATCGGTGTGCGCAGCTCGCGCACGGTCTCGCCGAAGGTCTGCAGCGCCGCCTTGGCCGGCATGCGCAGGGCGATGATGGCAATCACTGCGGCGAGGATGATCGACGTGCCGGTGGCCGAGAACGCGTCGAATTTATAGACCGCCTCGTAGCTCAACGGCGCAGGCACGATCGGTGGCATCTTCTGCACCATCTGGTCCAGGCCCGGCACCGGGATCTTCAGCACCCAGCTTTCCAGCGGGCCACCCGCCGCGAACAGCGACTTGAACGGCTTGATGCTCCACAGCGTGACCATCGCGGTAAGGATCAGGAACGGCGACCAGGCCTTGGCGATCTGGCCAACGCTGTAGCGCGGCGCTTCCAGCGCCTGGGCGGCCGCCTCGGCGCTGGTTTCGGTATCGAAGCGGAAGATCCGTACCGGCTTCCAGCGGCGCAGGAACAGGGTCAGGCACACCAGCGACGCCAGCGACGCGGTGATGTCCGGCAGCTCCGGCCCGATGAAGTTGGAGGTCAGGTACTGGGCAATGGCGAACGACCCGCCGGCCACCAGCACAGCCGGCCAGGTTTCCCTGACGCCACGCCAGCCATCCATGATCGCCATGATCCAGAACAGCACGATGATGGTCAGGAACGGCAGCTGGCGACCGGCCATCTGGCCGATCTCGAAGGCCTCCAGCCCGGTGACCTGTCCCGCCACGATGATCGGAATGCCCATCGCACCGAATGCCACCGGCGCGGTATTGACGATCAGGCACAGGCCCGCTGCATACAGCGGCTTGAAGCCCAGCCCGACCAGCAGCGCTGCGGTGATCGCCACCGGCGCGCCAAACCCCGCCGCGCCTTCCAGGAAGGCACCGAAGGCGAAGCCGACCATCAGCATCTGCAGGCGCTGGTCTTCGGTCACCGACAGGATCGAAGCGCGGATGATGTCGAACTGCCCGGTCTTGACCGAGACCTTGTACAGGAACACCGCGCCGATGATGATCCAAGCGATCGGCCACAGCCCGTAGACGAAACCAAAGCCGGCCGCTCCCAACGCCTGGGTCAGCGGCATGCGGTAGAACAGCAGGGCCACGGCCAGTGCGATGGCCACGGTGATCGTGCCGGCCAGCCAGCCTTTCATGCGCAGCACGGCCAGGGCAACGAAGAAGAACGCGATCGGCAGCAACGCGATCAGGCTGGACAACCACAGGTTGCCGGCGGGGTCGTACAGGTGTTGCCAGGGCTGCATGGAGGCTCTCGACGGGGGCGGAATGTTTCCCCACCGCATGCGATGGGACGCCGTGGCCACGAGTATTGGTATTACCAATAATCAGATTCATCGGACCACTTGAGGCCGATTGAACCGCCATTCCGACGAATAGCCTATTAGACCATAGAGTTACCGTGCATATTGGTATTACCAATAAAGCGCCACATGACAGAAGCTCGAAGGTGCTGCCCCGCTAGAGCCTGTCCGCCAACCGTCGCATCACCGCCAGCACCAGCAGGCACAGCACGCTCACACCAAGGGCAATGACGTACTTGCCGATGCCCACCGCAATCCCGATGGCGGCGGCCATCACCAGCGAACTGGCCGTGGTCAGCCCGCTGACCTGGTCCTCGCGGCTGCCACGCAGGATGGTGCCTGCGGCAACGAAGCCGACGCAGGCCACCACCGCTTCGATCAGGCGCACCGGGTCGACCTGCAGCAGGTCGCGGTAGCGCTCCTGCTGGAAATGCTCGGCCACGGAATCGCCGAGCCCCACGATGAGCGCTGCGGCGCCGGCAATCATCATGTGCGTGCGCAGGCCCGCCGCATGCTTGCCCATCTCGCGCTCGATACCGAGCACGCCACCGAACAGCATCGCGGCGGCCACGCGCAGCAGGATCGATACATCCTGGTTGAGTTCCATCGACGTCTCCGGGAGTTTCCCGGAGCGTTGCGCGTCAGCCGTCGGATCGCGGTGAAGGACGCACCACGGCCCGTTCACCCGGTAGCGCCGGGCCATGCCCGGCACCACCGTCCCTGCGGTCACCGCATCACTGCGCCAGATAACCGCCATCGATCGCGTAATAGGTGCCGGTCGCGAACGAGGCATCGTCGCTGGCCAGCCAGGCCACCAGCGCCGCCACTTCCTCGGCCTTGCCCAGGCGCTTCAAGGCGTGGCGGTCTTCCAGCGTGGCGCGCACCTTCGGATCCATCTTCTCCAGCAGCGGCGTGGCGATGAAGCCCGGCCCCACCGCGTTGACACGGATGCCATCGGCGGCGTGCTCCCACGCCGCGGTCTGCGTCAGGCCGACCACACCATGCTTGGCCGCCACGTACGCGGTCGAACCGGCATAGCCCACCTGGCCCAGGATCGAGGCCATGTTGATGATGCTCCCGCCCTTCCCGGCCGCGCGCATGGCCTGGATCTGCGCACGCTGGCACAGGAATACACTGGTCAGATTCACATCGACCACCCGCTTCCAGCCATCGACGGGATAGTCGCCGCTGCTCGCCGCCGGACCGCTGATGCCGGCGTTGTTGACCGCGACGTGCACGCCGCCCAGCTCCTTCACTGTGCGCTGCACCGCCGCCTCCACGGCAGCCTCATCCGTGACGTCCAGGGCGATGCCGATGGCGCGGCTGCCACGCCGGGCCAGCGCTTCCACGGTGGCGTCCACCGCGTCCTGCTTCAGGTCCCACACTGACACCGCAGCACCGGACGCTGCCAGCAGTTCGGCCACGGCCAGGCCGATGCCGGAAACGCCACCGGTCACGATCGCCGTCTTGCCGCCGAGCTGATAGTCGATCATCTGTGTTCTCCATCTATCGGGAATCGATGTGGACACGCGTCCACCCGCGACCCACGGTACGCCCCGCCGTGTTACGGCCGCGCCACTTCCAGGCGCTGCAACGAACCTTCCCATCGCTGCAACGCGTTCGACCGTATGCTCGACCTCACCCTCCCCTGCTGTGGAAACTCCAATGAATCCCGCTGACGCCCTGCTGTTCACGCCCACTCACCTGGGTGACATCGCTGCCGCGAACCGCATCGCCATGGCACCGCTGACGCGCAACCGCGCCCTGCCCGACCGCGTCCCTTCTCCGCTGGCGATCACCTATTACCGCCAACGTGCCAGTGCCGGCCTGATCATTGCAGAAGCCACCCAGATCAGCCCTCTGGGCCAGGGCTACCTTGATACGCCGGGCATCTACAGCGCCGACCAGGTCGCTGCGTGGAAATCCATTACCGACGCGGTACACGCCGAAGGTGGCCGCATCGTGCTGCAGCTGTGGCATGTGGGTCGCATTTCCCATACCAGCCTGCTGCCGGAAGGCGAAGTGCCGGTGGCACCCAGCGCCCTCCGCGCCAATGGCAAGACCTTCACCGCCAATGGATTCGAGGATGTCTCCGCGCCGCGCGCATTGGCGCTGGAGGAGATCCCGCAACTCATCGAGGATTACCGCAGCGCCGCGCGCAATGCAATTGCCGCAGGCTTCGATGGCGTCGAGGTACATGCAGCCAACGGCTACCTGATCGACCAGTTCCTGCGCGATGGCAGCAACCACCGGGACGATGCCTACGGTGGAAGCATCGAGAACCGTACGCGTCTGTTGTTCGAGGTGGTCAGCGCGGTCGCCGAAGCAATCGGCGCCGGCCGCACCGGCGTGCGCCTGTCACCGGTCACGCCGGTCAATGATGCCCATGACAGCAACCCGCAGCCGCTGTTCAACCGTGCAGTGGAGCGCCTGGACACGATCGACGGACTGGCCTTCATCCATGTCATCGAAGGTGCAACCGGTGGCGATCGGGACAACATCCCGTTCGACTACCCTGCGCTGCGCGCACGCTTCCGTGGCGCCTGGATCGCCAACAACGGATACGACGCTGAGCGTGCCGGGCAGGCCCTTGCCAGCGGCTATGCCGACATGATCGCGTTTGGTCGGCCCTTCATTGCCAACCCGGATCTGGTCGCGCGACTGCGCAGCGGTGCGCCGTTGGCCGAGCTCGACCCGGCCACCTTGTATGGCGGTGGCGAACACGGCTACATCGACTACCCGGCACTGGATGCCTGACGACGGGTGCAAGCCCGGTCCACCGCGACCGGGCATGGCCCGGCGTTGCCCATGGAAGGTGGCGCCGGGCCAGGCCCGGCGTTGCCCGCCCCGTTTCAGTACACCGGCAGATCGATGTAGCTGGCCTGCGCCGCGCTGTGCCAGACCCGCTGCGTGGCCTTCTGGTAGTCGCCCGGCTTGGCCAGGTAGATGTTCGGCACATAGGTCTGCGGGTTGCGGTCATACAGCGGGAACAGGCTCGACTGCACCTGCACCATGACCCGGTGCCCCTTCTGGAAGGTGTGGTTGGCGTTGGGCAGGTCGAAGCGGTAGGGCAGCACCTGGTTCGCCGCCAGCGGCTTCGGATCGCTGAAGCTTTCGCGGTAGCGGCCACGGAAGATCGCCAGTGACACCGGCAGCTCATAGCCGCCCATCTCCGGCGCCGAGGCCTCCTGGTCCGGATACACATCGATCAGCTTCACCACCCAGTCGCTGTCGGTGCCGCTGGTGGACGCCTGCAGGTGCACTACCGGCGCGCCGCCGATGCGCAGTGGCGCGGCCAGCGGTTCGGTGATGAAGGTCAGCACGTCAGGTCGGCCATCGACGAAGCGCTGATCCTTGACCAGCCAGGTCGTCCACATGTCGCGGTCACCGAAGCGCACCGGGCGCGGTACGAACGGCACCGGCTTGGCCGGGTCGGACACGTATTCCTCGAAGTCGCCCTCGCCCGCCGCCGGCGCCTGGAACGCCAGCTTGCCGCCGGCACGCAGATAAAGCGGTTTGCTGCGGGCGGCGCACCCCTGGTCGCAGCTGCGCGGCCAGCCCTTCAGGCGATCCCAGTGGTTTTCACCGGTGTTGTAGATCAGCACCGGCGGTGTGTCCGCCTTCGGCGCGCCGTCCACCAGGTACTGGTCGAAGAACGGCTTGAGCACATCGCGGCGGAACTGCAGCGCGGTATCGCCGTCGAACTTCAGCGCGCCCAGTTCGCTGGCGCTGTAGTTCACCTGGCTGTGCCGCCATGGCCCCATCACCAGATAGTTGCGGTCGTTGCCGCTATCGCGCCCTTCCATCGCCTGGTAGGCGTGGTTGGCACCCCACATGTCCTCCTGGTCCCACAGGCCCTGCAACCACAGGGTCGGCACCTTCAACGGCGTCTTGGCCATCACCGCATCCAGCGCCTGGCCCTGCCAGAAGGCGTCATACGCCGGGTGCTCGACCAGCTTCTTCCACCAGGTCAGCTGGTCCACGCCGGTGAAACGGGCGTAGTCGCCAGCCGAACCGATGCGCAGGAACGTGCTGTAGTCGTCATAGCCCAGGCTCGGCAGCGGCGTGCCCTTGCCGCGCTTCTCGGTCTGCATCGCGAAGTAGTTGAAGTTGACCTGGCGGAAGGCACCGTAGTTGAGCCAGTCGTCGCCCATCCAGCCATCGACCATCGGGCTCTGTGGTGCCGCCACCTTCAACGCCGGATGCGGATCGGTCAACGCCATCACCACGGTGAAACCTTCATAGGACGAGCCCAGCATGCCGACCTTGCCGTTGCTCTCGGGCACGTGCTTCACCAGCCAGTCGATGGTGTCCCAGGCGTCGGTGGAGTGATCCACCTTGGTGTTGTTCAACGGCCCGCGCAGCGGCCGGGTCATCACGTAATCGCCTTCGGAGCCGTACTTGCCACGGATGTCCTGGAATACGCGGATGTAACCGCTGTCGACGAACACCTCGTCGCCCTGTGGCAGCAGGTCGCGCATGCGCGGCGAGTCACTGCGGTTGGCGCGGCCGGCAGCATCGTAGGGCGTGCGGGTCAGCAGGATCGGCGCGTTACGGGCGCCCTTGGGTACCACGATCACCGTATACAGCCTGGTGCCATCACGCATCGGCACCATCACCACGCGCTTGTCGTAGTCGCGCCCCACATCCGTGGCAACGAAAGGCTTGCCGCTGATGTCCGGGGTCATCGGCGGAGTATCGGCAGCCAGCACGCTGCTGGACAGGCAAAGGGCGATGGCTATTGCAACGGCACGCACACGCATGGACAACCCCTTCCGGCGGGAAAGTTCCAAGCCTACTCCTGCCCTGCCCTGTGAAGGGTGTGACGGCTTTGCATTCTGCGGCGGATGCGGGCAGGACTGATGGCACATGTGCCTCCGCTGCCGCTGGGCGAGCCCGGGGGTGGGCCCCCCCCACCCCCCCGGGGGGGGCGGGGGGGGGGCGGCGCCCCACCCCCCGGC
>NZ_JBRRBV010000027.1:0-29458 GCF_056756445.1 Stenotrophomonas sp. STEN225
CCCCCGGGTCGCGCCGGCCCCGCCCCGGCGAATCGCCAATGGCCAGAAACAGAACGGCCCCGCTTTCGCGGGGCCGCTCCGTTTCACGCAGGCCGGGCGTGGCCCGGCACTACATCAGTCACGCACCGTGTGCGGCCAGCTGGCCCAGGCGCTGGACCGCGACCGAGACGGTCGGGTAGTCCAGGGTCTTCTGCTCGGCCAGTTCCGCCAGCATTGCCAGGGTGAAGCGCAGGCTGTTGTCATCGCGGCCCATCCATGCAGCCACCTTGGCCTCGGCACTGCCGCCCTTGGTGGCGAGCACCTGACCGGCCAGGTTGCGATGGTTGGCAGCCAGCTCGTCGCGCAGCACGCCGCGTGCCACCGCATGCCAACGGCCGTTGACTTCCAGTGCATCGACCTGCTCGAACAGCCACGGCAGCTGCAGGGCATCGCCCAAGCGGAAGTGCACCTTGGACACGTCCACCGGCTTCAGCTTGCGGGTACGGGCCAGTTCGATGATGTCGAACGCCGGTTCCAGGAAGTGCAGCTCGGACAGCTGCTGTGCCAGCGCGGACGGCAGACCCTTCTCCTTCCACTCGGCCACCAGCGCCTCGTAGGTCGGACGCTGCGAGTCCGGCAGCACACCCGACGCGACACGGATGTCGTTGAACGGGCCCTGATAGCGGTTGACCGCTTCAGTGATGCCCGGCATCGCACCCGGACGCGACAGCAGCCAGCGCACGAACGAACGCTGCAGCTTCCAGATCACCTCCAGCGCGTCGATCTGCACCGACTCCGGCACCTTGCCGTCGAGGGCGTCGATCTGCGCCCACAGCGCGCGCGCATCCAGCGTCTCGCGGCTGATGGTGTAGGCCTTGGCGACCTCGGCGATGGAGCGGCCGGTGTCTTCCTGCATGCGCATCAGGAACGTTGCGCCCATGCGGTTGATGGTCTGGTTGGTCACCGCCGTGGCGATGATCTCGCGCTTCAGGCGGTGACGCTCCATCGCATCGGCGTACTTCTTCTGCAGCGGCGTGGGGAAGTAGCGCAGCAGCTCCTTGGAGAGGTACGGATCTTCCGGAATATCCGACTCCAGCAGCTGGTTGAACGCCACCAGCTTGGAGTAGGACAGCAGCACCGACAGCTCCGGACGGGTCAGGCCCTGGCCGCGCGCCTTGCGCTGAGACAGCTCGGCATCGGATGGCAGGAACTCGATCTGCCGATCCAGCAGCCCCTGCTGTTCCAGGGTGCGGATGAAGTGCTGCTTGGAACCCAGGCGCTTGACCGCCATCCGCTCCATGAGGCTCAGCGCCTGGTTCTGGCGATAGTTGTCGTTGAGCACCAGGTCGGCGACTTCATCGGTCATCGAGGCCAGCAGCTTGTTGCGCTGGTCGACCGTCAGCTTCTTCGCCCGCACCACATCATTGAGCAGGATCTTGATGTTGACTTCATGGTCCGACGTATCCACGCCGGCCGAGTTGTCGATGAAGTCCGTGTTGAGCAGCACGCCGGCCTGCGCGGCCTCGATACGGCCCAGCTGGGTCATGCCGAGGTTGCCGCCCTCGCCCACCACCTTGCAGCGCAGCTCGCCACCGTTCACGCGCAGTGCGTTGTTGGCACGGTCGCCGACATCGCTGTGCTGCTCGCTGGCGGCCTTCACGTAGGTGCCGATGCCGCCGTTCCACAGCAGGTCCACCGGTGCCTTCAGGATCGCGCTCATCAGGTCGTTCGGCGACAGCGCCTTGACGTTCTCGTCCAGGCCCAGCGCTTCACGCACCTGCGGGGTGATCTCGATCGACTTCAGGCTGCGCGGGTACACGCCGCCGCCCTTGCTGATCAGCTTGGCGTCGTAGTCTGCCCAGCTTGAACGCGGCACGGTGAACATGCGCTCGCGCTCGACGAACGAGGTCGCCGCGTCCGGGTTCGGGTCAAGGAAGATATGGCGGTGGTCGAATGCCGCGACGAGACGGATGTGGCGCGACAGCAGCATGCCGTTGCCGAACACATCGCCGGACATGTCGCCGACGCCGACCGCGGTGAAGTCCTGGCTCTGGCTGTCACGGCCAAGCGCACGGAAGTGGCGCTTGACCGACTCCCATGCACCGCGCGCGGTGATGCCCATGCCCTTGTGGTCGTACCCCACCGAACCACCGGAGGCGAACGCATCGCCCATCCAGAAGCCGTGCGCGATGGCCAGGCCGTTGGCGATATCGGAGAAGGTCGCCGTGCCCTTGTCGGCGGCCACCACCAGGTACGGATCGTCCATGTCGTGCCGCACGACATCCACCGGCGGCACGATCTTGTTGTTGACGATGTTGTCGGTGATGTCCAGCAGGCCCTGGATGAACAGCTTGTAGCAGGCCACGCCGTTGGCGAAGATCGCGTCGCGGTCGCCGTTCACCGGCGGGGTCTTGGCGAAGAAGCCGCCCTTCGCACCGACCGGCACGATGACGGTGTTCTTGACCATCTGCGCCTTGACCAGACCCAGCACTTCGGTACGGAAGTCTTCGCGACGGTCCGACCAGCGCAGGCCGCCACGGGCCACCGCGCCGAAGCGCAGGTGGGTACCTTCCACGCGCGGACCGTAGACGAAGATCTCGCGGTACGGACGCGGCTTAGGCAGGTCCGGCACCAGCGCCGAGTCGAACTTGAAGCTGATCACATGGCCGTGCTGGCCATTGGCGTCGGTCTGGTAGTAGCTGGTACGCAGGGTGGCATCGATCACGCCCATGAACGAACGCAGGATGCGGTCTTCGTCCAGGCTCGACACGCGGTCCATCAGCTTCAGCAGCGCATCGCGCGCGGCCTGCATCTGCGCGTCGCGGTCACCCTTGCGGGCATCGACCACGGTCTTGAGCACCTTCAGGGTGGCCTCGTCGCCGGCGGCCAGCACATCGAAGTGGGCCTTCAACTGGGCCTGGCCGGCCGCGATGTCGTCCTTGCTCTCGTGGCCGGTGGCCGGATCGAAGCGCGCTTCGAACAGTTCGACCAGCAGGCGCGCCAGCAGCGGATAGCGGGCGAACGTGCCTTCCACGTACGCCTGC
Source organism: Stenotrophomonas sp. STEN225 (assembly GCF_056756445.1). Taxonomy (NCBI): domain Bacteria; kingdom Pseudomonadati; phylum Pseudomonadota; class Gammaproteobacteria; order Lysobacterales; family Lysobacteraceae; genus Stenotrophomonas; species Stenotrophomonas sp. STEN225. The sequence goes on from NZ_JBRRBV010000027.1 coordinate 3,024, forward strand.
GAGAACGGCACGCCGGTCTGCAGCAGATACTTGCAGTAGCCGCGCAGCATGGCGACCTGGCGCCAGTGCAGGCCGGCGGCCAGCACCAGGCGGTTGAAGCCATCGTTCTCGGCATCACCGTGCCAGACGCGGGCAAAGGTTTCGCCGAATGCTTCGTCGACGCTGGCGGCATCGATCGCACCGGCCGTCGATTCGACCTCGAAGTCCTGCACGTATACCGGAGCGTTGTCGACGGACAGGCGGTACGGGCGCTCGGCGATCACGCGCAGGCCCATGTTCTCCATCATCGGCAGCGCGTCGGACAGCGGAATGTCGTCCAGCTGGCGGTACAACTTCAGGCGCAGGCCATCGCCGCTTTCGCGCGGCACCGCCTGCAGGCTCAGGCGCAGATCGTCCGGACCGGTCAGCGCGTCGAGCTGGCTGACGTCGTTGGCGGCAACTGCGGTGCTGTTGTCTTCGATGTAGCCGGCCGGCAGTGCCTTGCCGATGCGGGCCGCGATGCGCAGGCCTTCGCTTTCGCCATGACGGGCCACCAGCGCTTCACGCAGGTCGTCCTGCCAGTTGCGCAGCACCTGGGCGAGCTTGCGCTCCAGTTCGGCGGTATCCACGTCAAGCATCTCGCCGGGCTTCGGGCGCACGATCAGATGCACCTGCGCCAGCGGCGATTCACCCAGCACCACCGAGCTGTCGACGTACTCGCCATGCAGCGCTTCCTTCAGCATCGCTTCGATGCGCAGGCGCACGTCGGTGTTGAAGCGCTCGCGCGGCAGGTAGACCAGCGCGGAGATGAAGCGGCTGTACTTGTCACGGCGCAGGAACAGGCGGCTGCGCACGCGCTCCTGCAGGCCCAGCACGCCCATCGCGGTGCGGAACAGTTCGTCCTCGCTGGACTGGAACAGTTCTTCGCGCGGCAGGGTTTCCAGGATGTGGCGCAGTGCCTTGCCGCTGTGGCTGGACGCGGCCAGGCCGGACTGCTTCATCACGTATTCGTGGCGCTGGCGCACCAGCGGGATTTCCCACGGGCGGCGGTTGTAGGCACTGGAAGTGAACAGGCCGAGGAAGCGCTGCTCGCCGATGATCCTGCCCTTGGCGTCGAATTCCAGCACGCCGATGTAGTCCATGTAGCCGGCGCGGTGCACGCGGGAGCGCGCATTGGTCTTGGTCAGGATCAGCGCGTCCTTCAACCCCGACGTGGCGTTGAGGCCCTGGGCGGCGAGCGTCTTGACCGGGCGTGCGGCGGACTTGTCCTTGCCGCGCATCAGGCCCAGGCCGGTCTCGTTCAGCGGCGCCAGCACGTCTTCCTTGCCCTGCTTCTCGACGCGGTACTCGCGGTAGCCGAAGAAGGTGAAGTGGTTGTCGGCGGCCCAGCGCAGGAACTCCTGCGCTTCCCTGCGCGAGGCATCGTCGACCGGCAGCGCACGGCTGCCCAGATCGTCGGCCAGTGCCAGTGCCTTGTCCTTCATCGGCTGCCAATCGCGCACGATCGCCCGCACTTCGTCCAGCGCCTTGCCGATGGCCTGCTCGATGGCGGCCATGGCATCGGCCGGCTGGCGGTCGATCTCCAGCAGCATCACCGATTCGGCCTCGCCCTCGCCGACCTTGACCAGCTTGCCGGCCTTGTCGCGGGTGAAGCGCAGCACCGGGTGGCCGAGCACGTGCACGCCCACGCCCTGTTCGGCCAGTGACATGGTCACGGTGTCGACCAGGAACGGCATGTCGTCGTTGATGATCTGCAGCACGGTGTGCGGCGATTCCCAACCGTTCGCCTTCACCGTCGGATTGAACACGCGCACGTTGGCCTTGCCAGCCTTGCGGGCACGGGCGAACTCCAGCGTCTCGGCCGCGAGCGCGGCCCACTCTTCAGCGCTGTGGTGCGGGAACTCGTCCGCCTCCATGCGCTTGTAGAAGTCAGCGGCAAACGCCACTGCTTCGGCCTGGGCGGCCGCCGGGTAACGCTTGCGCAAGGCCGTGTATACCGGCTCCAGGGAGAAACCAGCGGTCACTGCGACCTCCGACTCAGCTGGTTTGGTCTTGTTTTTCACGGTCTTGGCTGCGGTTTTTTGCGGTTTCATGGCAGAGCGATGCGCTTGCTCAGTTGGGAAAATGAAATTGTAGCCCTCCCGCGCGAAAAGGCCTTGCTGCAGGACGGAATAAGCAGATTCGGGTTTGCTGCGGTTTAGACGCCTATTCAGTTCGCCCAGGTACGGAGCGAGCGGGGGGCGGCCGCCTTGCCGACAGGATCGGCAAAGCGTGTTACCGGAAGACACACGCGGGAACGTCGTTTCGATTCCACAATCCTGAACTGGACGGTATAGTCCACCGCGTGAACCCGGCCTACTTCCCCGTTGCCCTCGATGCGCGCGATGAGCGCGTGTTCGATGCCGTGCGCGAACTGCTGGCCCGGCAGGGCATGCAGATGAGCATGGATGCGGTGGCCCAGCAGGCCGGCTGCTCCAAGCAGACCCTGTACTCGCGCTATGGCAGCAAGCAGGAACTGCTGCGGCGGGTGATGCAGCGGCATGTGGGACACGCGACGGGGGCAATGCTGCGTGCACTCCGCAGTGACGACCTGCGTGCCAGCCTGTTGCAGTTCGCCATCGACTTCCTGGAGCATTTCAACCAACCGCATGTCGGCCAGGCCTGCCGGCTGATCGCTGCAGATGCCGCCCAGTTCCCCGAAGAGGCCCGGGCGCTGTACCGGCATGGTGCTGGCGCGCTGACACTTCATCTTTCTGAATGGATTGAAACCGTTTGCAGGCGTGGCCTGCTCCGGCATGACGACCCGCACTTCATGGCCGAACTGCTGCTGAGCATGATCGCCGGTCAGGATTTCGACAAACAGCGCTTCCATACCCCCCATCGTGATGACGCGCTCCTGCGTCGGCGCTGGGCAGAGTTCTCCGTCGACAGCTTCCTGCGCGCGTTTGCGCCGCAACCGTCGCCGGCCCCGTCTACAAACCAACCCCGGAGTTCCTCCTGATGACCGCCCCACTCCGCACCCTTGCCTTGACGTGCGCCGTTGCTGTCGCGCTGGCTGCCTGCAAGAAACCGGAACAGCAGACACCCCCGCCGCCGGAGGTGGGCGTGATCGATGCGAAGCCGCAGACCCTGCCGCTGCAGCGCGAGCTGGTCGGCCGCCTGTCGCCGTTCCGCAGTGCCGATGTCCGCGCACGCGTGCCGGGCGTGCTGCTCAAGCGCGTCTACCAGGAAGGCTCCCAGGTCAAGCAGGGGCAGACCCTGTTCCTGATCGACCCGGCACCGCTGCGCGCCTCGCTGAACGCGTCCGAGGCCCAGCTGGCGTCGGCGCGCGCCACCTACGCCAACGCCAAGGTGGCGGCCGATCGTGCCCGCTCGCTGGCACCGCAGCAGTTCGTCTCCAAGTCCGACCTGGACAACGCCGAATCGGCCGAGCGCACTGCGTTGGCCGCGGTCAAGCAGGCCGAAGCGGCGGTGACCTCCTCGCGGATCAATCTGGGCTACGCCGAAGTGACCGCGCCGATCAGCGGCGTGGCCAACAAGCAGCAGGTGACCGAGGGCGCACTGGTCGGCCAGGGCGACGTGACCCTGCTGACCACCGTTGACCAGCTCGATCCGCTGTACGTCAACTTCTCGCTCAGCGTGGACGAGCTGACCCAGCTGCGCGCGCAGCAGGCCAAGGGCGCCCTGGCCCTGGCCGGCGACGGCAAGGCCACCGTCAACGTGAAGCTGGCCGATGGCAGCACCTACAGCGAGCCGGGAACCCTCGACTTCTCCTCGACTACGGTCGACCCGGCCACCGGCGCGGTGTCGCTGCGTGCGCTGCTGCCCAATCCGCAGCAGATCCTGCTGCCGGGAGCCTTCGTCAGCTTCCAGGCCAACCTCGGCGAGCGCAACAATGCCTACCTGGTGCCGCAGCAGGCGCTGCTGCGCGACACCACGGGCGGCTACGTGATGGTGGTCGGTGCCGATGGCAAGGTGGCGCGCAAGAACGTCAAGACCGAAGGCGCACAGGGCGGCAACTGGCTGGTCAGCGATGGCCTGGCCGCCGGCGACAAGGTGATCGTGGCCGGCGTGCAGAAGGTCAAGGAAGGCAGCCCGGCCGTCGCCAAGCCCTGGACCCCGGGTCAGGACGCCGCCGGCAAGCCCGCCGCCGGCGGTGCCGGCCCGGCCGCACCTGCCGCTGCCGCCGACAAGGCTCCGGCCCAGACCGACGCAGCCGACAAGGCCGCGCCGGCCGCCACCGACTCGAACAAGCAGTAACGGGAACCTTCCGTCATGCCTAAATTTTTCATCGAACATCCAGTCTTCGCCTGGGTGGTAGCGATCCTGATCTCGCTCAGCGGCGTGATCGCGATCCTCAACCTGGGCGTGGAGTCCTATCCCAACATCGCTCCGCCACAGGTGACCGTCTCGGCCACCTATCCGGGCGCCAGCGCGGACACCACCGAAAAATCGGTCACCCAGGTGATCGAGCAGCAGCTGACCGGTATCGATCACCTGCTGTACTTCAGTTCTTCGTCCTCGTCCAATGGCCGTGCGCAGATCACCCTCACCTTCGAGACCGGTACCGATCCGGACATCGCCCAGGTGCAGGTGCAGAACAAGGTGTCGCTGGCGACGCCACGACTGCCGTCGGAGGTGACCCAGCAGGGCGTGGTGGTGGCCAAGGCCAATGCCGGCTTCCTGATGGTCGTGGCCCTGCAGTCGGATACGGCGGCGATCAACCGTGACGCGCTGAACGACATCGTCGGTTCGCGCGTGCTCGACCAGGTCTCGCGCATTCCCGGCGTCGGCAGCACCCAGCAGTTCGGTTCCGAGTACGCCATGAACATCTGGCTGAACCCGGAGAAGATGCAGGGTTATGGTCTCTCGGCCAGCCAGGTCCTGGCTGCAGTGCGCGCGCAGAACGTGCAGTTCGCCGCCGGTGCACTGGGCTCGGACCCGTCGCCGGAAGGCCAGCACTTCACCGCCACCGTGTCGGCTGAAGGACGTTTCAGCTCGCCGCAGGAGTTCGAGAACATCATCCTGCGCGCCAACGCCGATGGCTCGCGCGTGCTGCTCAAGGACATCGCCCGCGTCGCCTTCGGCGCCAACAACTACGGCTTCGACACCCAGTACAACGGCAAGCCGACCGGCGCCTTCGCCATCCAGCTGCTGCCGGGCGCCAACGCCCTGAACGTGGCCGATGCGGTGCGCGCCAAGATGGACGAACTGCAGCCCAGCTTCCCGGCCGGCGTGACTTGGTTCTCGCCGTACGACAGCACGACCTTCGTCAAGATCTCGATCCAGGAAGTGGTCAAGACGCTGTTCGAAGCGGTGCTGCTGGTGTTCCTGGTGATGCTGATCTTCCTGCAGAACTTCCGCGCCACCCTGATCCCGACCCTGGTCATCCCGGTCGCTCTGCTGGGTACCTTCCTGGGCATGTGGATGATCGGATTCACGATCAACCAGCTGACCCTGTTCGCGATGGTGCTGGCGATCGGCATCGTGGTCGACGACGCCATCGTGGTGATCGAGAACGTCGAACGCATCATGAGCGAGGAAGGCCTGGCGCCGAAGCCGGCCACGCAGAAGGCGATGACCCAGATCACCGGCGCGGTGGTGGCGATCACCGTCGTGCTGGCAGCGGTGTTCATCCCGTCCGCACTGCAGGGCGGTGCCGCCGGCGAAATCTACAAGCAGTTCGCGCTGACCATCGCCATCTCGATGGCGTTCTCGGCCTTCCTGGCGCTGGGCTTCACCCCGGCGCTGTGCGCGACCTTCCTGAAGCCGACGCACAACGACAACCCGAACATCGTCTACCGCACCTTCAACAAGTACTACGACAAGATCAGCCACACCTACGTAGGCCACATCACCTCGGCGGTGCGCCATGCCCCGCGCTGGATGATCCTGTTCGTGGTACTGACCGCGCTGTGCGGCTTCCTGTTCACGCGCATGCCGGGCAGCTTCCTGCCGGAAGAAGACCAGGGCTATGCGCTGGCGATCGTGCAGCTGCCCCCGGGCTCGACCAAGGGCCAGACCAACGAGGTGTTCGCGCAGATGCGCGGCATTCTGGAAAAGCAGGATGGCTTTGAAGGCATGCTGCAGGTGGCCGGCTTCAGCTTCGTCGGTTCCGGCGAGAACGTGGGCATGGGCTTCATCCGCCTGAAGCCGTGGGAAGAACGCGAGTTCACCGCGCCGGAGTTCATCCAGAACATGAACGGCGCGTTCTACGGCATCAAGGAAGCGCAGATCTTCGTGGTCAACCTGCCGACAGTGCAGGGCCTGGGCCAGTTCGGTGGCTTCGACATGTGGCTGCAGGACCGCAGTGGTGCCGGCTACGAGCAGCTGACGCAGGCCCGCAACATCCTGCTTGGCCAGGCGGCGCAGAAGCCTGAAGCACTGGTTGGCGTGCGTCCGAACGGCCTGGAGAACGCTCCGCAGCTGCAGCTGCACGTGGATCGCGTGCAGGCGCAGTCGATGGGCATGTCGGTGTCGGACGTGTACAGCACCATCCAGCTGATGCTGGCGCCGGTGTACGTCAACGACTTCTTCTACGAAGGCCGCATCAAGCGCGTGACCATGCAGGCCGATGGCCCGTACCGCACCGGCCAGGAGTCGCTGAAGAGCTTCTACAGCCCCTCCAGCCTGACCACCAACGCCGACGGCACCAACGCGATGATCCCGCTGAGCACCGTGGTCAAGTCCGAATGGGTGTCCGCATCGCCGTCACTGAGCCGCTACAACGGCTATTCGGCGATCAACATCGTCGGCTCGCAGGCGCCGGGCACCAGCTCGGGTGAGGCGATGCAGACCATGGAGAGCATCGTCAACAACGACCTGCCGGCCGGCTTCGGCTACGACTGGTCGGGCATGTCCTACCAGGAAATCCTGGCCGGCAACGCAGCGACGCTGCTGCTGGTGCTGTCCATCGTGGTGGTGTTCCTGTGCCTGGCGGCGCTGTATGAAAGCTGGTCGATTCCGGTGGCGGTGCTGCTGGTGGTGCCACTGGGCGTGCTCGGTGCCATCGGCCTGTCGATGATGCGTGGCCTGCCGAACGACCTGTTCTTCAAGATCGGCCTCATCACCGTTATCGGCCTGGCGGCGAAGAATGCGATCCTGATCGTGGAGTTCGCGGTGGAGCAGCGTGCGGCGGGCAAGAACCTGCGCGATGCCACCATCGAGGCGGCACGCCTGCGCTTCCGCCCGATCCTGATGACGTCCTTCGCGTTCATCATGGGCGTGATCCCGATGGCGATCTCCAGCGGCGCCGGCGCCAACTCCCGTCACGCCATCGGTACCGGCGTGATCGGCGGCATGCTGTTCGCCACCCTGCTCGGCCTGCTGATGATCCCGGTCTTCTTCGTGGTCGTGCGGCGCATGCTCGGCGACAAGCTGGACGAGCCGTCGAAGGAATTCCTCAGCCGCCAGCGTGAGGGCGAAGCAGCGCATCGTCCGGATCGCTGATCCACCCTGCGCTGCAACGAAAAGGCCCCGGAGCGATCCGGGGCCTTTTTTGTTTATCGCGGGGGGATGCCAGAGCAGATCAGCGCAGCAGCGCGACTGCCACGCACACCGCCAGCAGAACCAGCGCGGCCCATTGCATGGGTACGAAGAAGAAGTGGTGGGGCGCAGTTTCCCCTTTCTGCCGGGGAGTACGGTTGAGCCACAAGCCCAGCAGCACGTTCACGGTTGCACCAATGCCTGCCCCCAGCAGCACCTGGGGCAGCGGGATGTTGCCCCGGGGGCCATCGTGCGGGAAGAGGTAAGCCAGCAGCAGGATCGCTGCGATCGGCGTCACCAGTGTCAGGATTCCCCAACCTCGATAGATCATCTCTGCAGAACCTGTAAAAAAGGCCCTGCATTGGAACAGATCGGCATCGCCCGACCAACAGGCCCGTGCATGCAGGGCATGGATCTACCGGCTGCGCCGCTGTTGCAGCGGCGCAGCCGTTTCGACTCAGCGCAGCCCGGTCTCGTTGCGGGCGATCACCAGGCGCTGGATCTCCGAGGTGCCCTCGTAGATCTCGGTGATCTTGGCATCGCGGAAGTAGCGCTCCAGCGGCATTTCCTTGGAGTAGCCCATGCCACCATGGATCTGCACGGCCTGGTGGGTGATCCACATCGCCGCTTCCGACGCCGTCAGCTTGGCGATGGCCGCTTCATTGCTGAAACGCTTGCCCTGGCCCTTCACCCATGCCGCGCGCAGCGTCAGCAGCAGGGCTGCGTCCAGCTTGCACTTCATGTCGGCGATCTTGGCCTGGGTCATCTGGAAAGTACCGATCGGCGCGCCAAACGCCTTGCGCTCCTTCACATACTCCAGCGTCGCTTCATAAGCGGCACGGGCGATGCCGATGGCCTGCGATGCGATGCCGATGCGCCCGGCATCGAGCACGCCCATGGCGATCTTGAAGCCCTCGCCCTCCTGGCCCAGCACCTCTTCCGGCTGGGCGACGTAATCGTTGAATTCGATCTCGCAGGTCGCCGAGGCACGGATGCCCAGCTTCGGCTCGGTCTTGCCACGGCCGAAGCCGGCCTTTTCGGTGTCGACCAGGAAAGCCGTGATGCCACGCGCGCCCTTGTCCGGCTCGCTCATCGCGAACAACACGATGTACCGGGCCACCGGGCCGGAGGTGATCCAGCTCTTCTTGCCGTTGATGACGTAGGTGCCGTCGGCCTGCTTGACCGCGCGGCAACGCATGGCGGTCGCATCCGAACCGGACTGCGGCTCGGTCAGGGCGAATGCACCGATGGCCTCGCCCTCCGCGATGGCGCGCACGTACTTCTGCTTCTGCTCCTCGCTGCCGTGGGTCAGGATGCCGTTGCAGAACAGCGAATTGTTGACCGACATGATGGTCGAATGGGCCGCGTCGCCAGCGGCGACCTCCACCATCGCCAGCACATACGCGATCGGATCCATGCCGGCGCCGCCGTATTCGGTCGGTACCTCGATGCCCATCAGGCCGTTCTCGCCCAGCAGGCGGATGTTCTCCAGCGGGAACTCGCCGGTACGGTCATGATGCTCCGCGCTCGGGGCGATCTTCTCCTGCGCGATGCGCCGCGCCACGTCCTGCAGCATCAACTGCTCTTCAGTAAAGCTGAAATCCACAACACCCTCCCGGGTACATGAGGTTATGGCCGCGCAGCGCGCGCCCAGGTGTGCCGATTGTACCGGGGCCCGGGGAGTTTCCATACGCCACCGACTTGACCACGGCGGCCGATCCAGCGAATATATCTCTATATCGCGATAGGTAGATATTCATGGATCTGGAAGACTGGTCAACCCGCCTGAAGGTGTTCGCCGATGCGACGCGGGTGCGCCTGCTGGCGCTGCTGGAGCAGGAAGAGCTGACCGTGGCCGAGCTTTCGGCGATCACCCGGCTGGCCCAGCCGCGCGTGTCCACTCACCTGGCGCGCCTGAAGGAAGCGGGCCTGGTCCGCGACCGCCGCGCCGGCGTGTCGGCCTACTACCGCTTCGACGAAGCGCAGCTGGATCCGGCGCAGCGCGCATTGTGGCATGCCTTGAGCAACGGAAGCGACGATCCACTGCTGCGACAGGACGCTGAACGGGTCGCCGCCGTGCTGGCCAGCCGCGCCGCGGACCAGAACTGGGCCGACAGCGTGGCCGGCGACATGGAACGTCACTATTCTCCGGGCCGCACCTGGGAGGCGCTGGCGCGTACCGCCCTGCCCCTGCTGGAAACCGGCGACGTGCTCGATATCGCGTCCGGCGACGGCGTGCTGGCCGAACTGGTGGCACCGCATGCCAAGCGCTACATCTGCATCGACACCAGCGCGCGCGTGGTGGCCGCTGCCAGTGAACGCCTGCGCCGCCTGCCCAATGTGGAAGTGCGCGAGGGTGACATGCATGCCCTGCCCTTCAAAGACCGCAGCTTCGACCTGGTGGTGCTGATGCACGCACTGACCTACGCCAGCAAGCCGGCGCAGGCCGTCACCGAAGCCGCGCGCGTGCTGCGCCCGGGCGGCCGCCTGCTGCTGTGCAGCCTGGCGCGCCACGAACACAAGGCAGCGGTGGAAGCCTATGGTCACGTCAACCTGGGCTTCAGCGACAAGGAACTGAAGAAGTTCGTCGACAAGGCCGGCCTGCAGGTTTCCAGCCTGGAGACGGTCACCCGCGAGAAGCGGCCGCCGCACTTCGAAGTGATCTCGCTGATCGCCAACAAGCCCTGAGTCCGGAATCATCATGCCCGTCCTGCCCTGGTTGCACCCCGAACGTGCCAATGCCCTGCTGGGCGCGCTGCGCGAGCGGATCCTGATCATCGACGGAGCGATGGGCACGATGATCCAGCGCCATGGCCTGCAGGAAGGCGACTACCGCGGTGAGCGTTTCGCCGATGGCTACGATCACCTGCACGGGCCGGGCTGCGACCACGCCGCGCCGCAGGGCCACGATCTGAAGGGCAACAACGACCTGTTGCTGCTCACCCGGCCGCAGGTCATCGCCGACATCCACACCGCCTACCTGGAAGCCGGCGCGGACCTGGTGGAAACCAATACCTTCAACGCCACCTCGGTCAGCCAGGCCGACTACCACCTCGAGCATCTGGTGTACGAACTGAACAAGGCCGGCGCCGCCGTGGCCCGCGCCTGCTGCGATGCCGTTGAAGCCACCACGCCCGGCAAGCCGCGCTTCGTGATCGGCGTGCTTGGCCCCACCAGCCGCACCGCATCGATCAGTCCCGACGTCAACGATCCGGGCTTCCGCAACACCAGTTTCGATGAGCTGCGCGACACCTACCGCGAAGCCATCGATGGCCTGATCGACGGCGGCGCGGACACCCTCATGGTCGAAACCATCTTCGACACGCTCAACGCCAAGGCGGCGCTGTATGCGGTGGAGGAAGCCTTCGATGCGCGCGGTGCGCGCCTGCCGGTGATGATCTCCGGCACGATCACCGATGCCTCCGGCCGCACCCTGTCCGGCCAGACCGCCGAAGCCTTCCACGCCTCGCTGGCACACGCGCGGCCCCTGTCGATCGGCCTGAACTGCGCGCTGGGTGCCGATGCGATGCGCCCGCATGTCGAAACGCTGTCGCAGGTTGCCGACTGCCATGTCAGCGCGCATCCCAATGCCGGCCTGCCCAATGCCTTCGGCGAGTATGACGAGACCCCCGAAGAAATGGCGGCGACCCTGCGCGGTTTCGCCCGCGATGGCCTGCTCAACCTGGTCGGCGGCTGCTGCGGGTCCACCCCCGACCACATCCGTGCCATCGCCCAGGCGGTGGCCGGCCTGCCACCGCGTGTCCTGCCGGACCGCCAGGACCAGGCGGCATGAACGTCGCCGCCACCGTTCCGCACTTCCCGCCCTGCCGTTGCTGAGCCACTGCCTGCCATGACGCCTGTCCGCCCCACCCGCCTGTCCGGCCTGGAACCGCTGGTCATCACCCCGGACCTGCTGTTCGTCAACGTCGGCGAGCGCACCAACGTCACCGGCAGCGCGCAGTTCCGCAAGCTGATCAAGGAAGGCCGCTACGAGGAGGCCGTGGACGTGGCCCGGCAACAAGTGGCCAGTGGCGCGCAGATCCTCGACGTCAACATGGACGAGGGCCTGATCGACTCCGAGGCGGCGATGACCCGCTACCTCAACCTGATCATGTCCGAGCCCGACATCGCCCGCATTCCGGTGATGGTCGACTCGTCCAAATGGAGCGTGATCGAAGCCGGCCTGAAATGCCTGCAGGGCAAGAGCGTGGTCAATTCGATCTCGCTGAAGGAAGGCGAGGCCCTGTTCCGCGAACACGCGCGCAAGGTGCTGCGTTACGGCGCGGCAGCGGTGGTGATGGCGTTCGACGAAAGCGGCCAGGCCGACACCTGTGCGCGCAAGGTCGAGATCTGTACGCGCGCCTACCGCATTCTGGTCGATGAGATCGGCTTCCCGCCACAGGACATCATCTTCGACCCGAACATCTTCGCTGTCGCCACCGGCATCGAGGAGCATGACAACTACGCGGTGGACTTCATCGAAGCCACGCGCATCATCAAGCAGACCCTGCCGCACTGCCACGTCTCCGGCGGCGTTTCCAACGTGTCGTTCTCGTTCCGTGGCAACGAAACGGTGCGCCAGGCGATCCATTCGGTCTTCCTGTACCACGCCATCGCCGCCGGCATGGACATGGGCATCGTCAACGCCGGTGCCATGCCGATCTATGACGAACTGGAGCCGGACCTGCGCGAGCGCGTGGAGGACGTGATCCTCAACCGCCGCCCCGACGCCACCGAGCGCCTGCTGGAGATTGCCGAACGCTACAAGGGCAGCAAGGGCAAGGTGAAAAGCGAAGACATGGCCTGGCGCGCCAAGCCGGTCGAGCAGCGCCTGGCCCACGCCCTGGTGCACGGGCTGGATGCGTTCGTGGAAGAGGACACCGAGCTGGCACGGCAGGCCTCCAGCCGTCCACTGGACGTGATCGAAGGGCCGTTGATGGATGGCATGAACGTCGTCGGCGACCTGTTCGGTGCCGGCAAGATGTTCCTGCCGCAGGTGGTGAAGTCGGCCCGCGTGATGAAAAAGGCGGTGGCCTACCTGCTGCCCTATATCGAGGCGGAGAAGGCCCGCAGCGGTGACACCGCCAAGAGCAACGGCCGCATCATCATGGCCACCGTGAAAGGCGATGTGCACGACATCGGCAAGAACATCGTCGGCGTGGTCCTTGCCTGCAACAACTTCGAGGTGGTCGATCTGGGCGTGATGGTGCCGGCGCAGAAGATTCTCGATGCGGCCCGCGAGCACAAGGCCGACCTGATCGGCCTGTCCGGGCTGATCACGCCGTCACTGGAGGAAATGAGCCATGTCGCCCGCGAGATGCAGCGCCAGGGATTCGACCTGCCATTGCTGATCGGCGGCGCCACCACCTCGCGCGCGCACACGGCGTTGAAGATCGACCCGCACTACCATGCCCCTACGGTGTGGGTGAAGGATGCCTCGCGCGCGGTGGGCGTGGCCCAGTCGCTGATCTCGCGCGACCTGCGCGCGGGCTTCGTTGCTGCCAATGAAGCCGACTACGCCGAGATCCGCGCCCGTCACCGCAATCGTGGCGATGCCAAGCGGCTGGTCTCGCTGGAGCACGCGCGCGGCCAGAAATTCCAGGGCGGCTGGGACAGTTACGTGCCCCCGGTTCCGAACCAGCCCGGCCTGCATGTGTTCGAAGACTATCCCCTGTCGGAACTGGTCGACTACATCGACTGGACGCCGTTCTTCCAGGCTTGGGAACTGGCTGGCAAGTATCCGGCCATCCTCACTGACGAGATCGTCGGCACCCAGGCCAGCGAGCTGTACCGCGACGCCCGGGCGATGCTGGCGCGCATCGTCGCGGAGAAGTGGCTGACCGCCAAGGCAGTGTTCGGCCTGTGGCCGGCCAACAGTGTCGGTGACGATGTCCGCGTGCAGCATCCACAGGGCGAGACCACCCTGCACTTCCTGCGCCAGCAGGTCGACAAGCCGGCCGAGCGCCCCGACTTCTGCCTGGCCGATTTCATCGCACCGGCCGACAGCGGGCGACAGGACTGGATCGGTGCGTTCGCGGTCACCGCCGGTATCGGCATCGATGCCCATGTCGCGCGCTTTGAAGCCGAGCACGACGATTACAACGCGATCCTGCTCAAGGCCCTGGCCGACCGCTTCGCCGAAGCACTGGCCGAACGCCTGCACCAGCGGGTGCGCACCGAGTTCTGGGGCTATGACCGCACCGAAGCGCTGGACAACGATGCGCTGATCGACGAGAAGTATCGCGGCATCCGGCCCGCCCCCGGCTATCCAGCGTGCCCGGAGCACAGCGAGAAGCGCCGCCTGTTCGATCTGCTGCAGGCGGAAGCCAACGCGGGCATGACGCTGACCGAGAGCTTCGCGATGCTGCCCACCGCGGCCGTCTCCGGCTACTACTTCAGCCATCCACAGAGCCAGTACTTCGTGGTCGGCCGCCTCAGCCGCGAACAGGTGGGCGACTACGCGCGGCGCAAGGGCGTGGATCGCGCCCAGGCCGAGCGCTGGCTCGCATCCAACCTCGACTACGATCCCGAATAGACCGCGCAGAAACAGCAACGCCGGGCATTGCCCGGCGTTTCCGATCACTGCGGTGCAGGCTTACCAGACCAGGTCATCCGGCACCTGGTACTGCGGATCGGCGTAGGGATCGTCCTCGGCCGGGGCATCCGGATCGACCTTCAGCGCCACCGAGGCCGCGAACACGGCTTCGGCCTGGTTCAGCACCTCGGCGGTGACCAGCAGATAGCGGCCATTGAGCTGCACCACGCCCAGCTCGCCGGCATTGAGCGCGGTCAGCTGTGCCGCGGTGACATAGATCCGCTTGATCTTGCCGCCATACGGGAAGTGCCGCGCGATGTCGGCCGCCTCGTCATTCAGGCCCTTGTCCTTCAGCAGGACTTCCAGCTTCGCCTTCGCCTCGCGGCGCTGACGCGCTTCCTCCTGCTTCAGGCGCTCGGCTTCGATGCGCTCTTCCTTCTCCTTCTGGGCACGGATGGCATAGGCCTTGGCCAGATCCATCTCCTCGGCACTGCGCGGCCTGCGCGGGCCCTGTCCACGGTGCTGCCCCGGCTTGCCCGGCGCACCACCGGGACCGCGACGCTCACCGGGCGTGTGCTCGCCCTTGCCTGCGCCCTGCGGCTTTCCATTGCCGTTGCCGCCCTTGCCCTGCGGGCGGCCATCACGGCGGGGGCCATCATTCTTGCGCTCGGGCTTGGGCGCGGGCTTGAAGCCCAGGCCCAGCAACTGGTCGCGGAGGGTATCGCTCATAGATAAGGGTATGGATCAGTAGTGCGGCGGCGGCGGTTCGCTCGCCGGATCGGAGGAATTCAGTGCGTTGCGGACCTTGCCCAGGTCTTCCAGCAGCACGCGCAGCACATCGGCGTTGCGGGTGCCCTGCATCCGGGCATCGGCCAGTGCGTCGCTCAGTTCGGCCAGCGCGTGTTCCTGGAAGGACACACGCATCTCCAGCTCGACCAGGCGCGCTTCCAGCGCCTGCTCGCGTTCGGTCGGCAGCTCAGACATGCAGTGAACGCCCCCGGCCGATGCCGTAGTACGCCAGGCCCGCCGCTTCGACCTCGGCGGGGTCGTACAGGTTGCGGCCGTCAAACACCACCGCGTCCTTCAGCCGTTCGCGCAGCATCGAAAAATCAGGGCTGCGGAACTGCTTCCATTCGGTCACCACGATCAACGCATCGGCGCCCTGCAGCGCGTCATCGGCGCTGTCACAGAACACCAGATCATCGCGCTCACCGAAGATGCGCTGCGCTTCGTGCATGGCTTCGGGGTCGAACGCACGTACGGTCGCCCCACCCTCCCACAGCTGCGCCAGCAGGCGGCGGCTGGAGGCCTCGCGCATGTCGTCGGTATTCGGCTTGAAGGCCAGCCCCCACACGGCGAACGTCCTGCCGCGCACGCCCTCGTCCTCGCCCTTGTCATAGTGGCGCTGGACCAGGGCGAACAGGTGGCCCTTCTGCGCATCGTTGACCGCTTCCACCGCGTTCAGCAGCTTCGGCTCCAGGCCGCTCTGCTGGGCGGTGCGGGCCAGCGCCTGCACATCCTTGGGGAAACACGAGCCACCGTAACCGGCGCCCGGATAGATGAAATGCCAGCCGATGCGCGGGTCCGAGCCGATCCCCTGGCGGACCTGCTCGACGTCGGCGCCGACACGCTCGGCAATGTTGGCGATCTCGTTCATGAACGAAATCTTGGTCGCCAGCATCGCGTTGGCGGCGTACTTGGTCAGCTCGGCCGAGCGTACGTCCATCTCCACCACGCGGTCGTGGTTGCGGTTGAACGGTGCATACAGGCGACGCATCACCGCCACCGACTCGTCGCTGGTGGCACCGATGATGATGCGGTCCGGTCGCATGCAGTCGGCGACCGCGTCGCCTTCCTTCAGGAACTCCGGGTTGGAGACCACATCGAAGGCGATGTCGGCGCCGCGCGCCGCGAGTTCGTCGGTGATCGCTGCACGGACCTTGTCGGCGGTGCCGACCGGCACCGTCGACTTGTTGACCACCACGGTCGGCACGCTCATGTGCCGGCCGATGGTGCGGGCCACGGCCAGCACGTACTGCAGGTCGGCGCTGCCATCCTCGTCCGGCGGCGTGCCCACGGCGATGAACACCACCTGGCCATGCGCGATCGCCGCGGCCGCATCAGTGGTGAACGCCAGCCGCGCCGCAGCGTGGTTGGCCTTCACCATCGGCTCCAGGCCCGGCTCATAGATCGGGATGATGCCCTGGTTCAGGCCATCGACCTTGCCCTGGTCGATATCGACGCAGATCACCTGGTGGCCGACATCGGCCAGGCAGGTGCCCGTCACCAGGCCGACGTAACCGGTACCGAAAATCGCAACGCGCATGTCCGTGCAGGCTCCGTGGTGGCTTACGGCAGGACGCCCAGCAGTTCGACGTCGAAGGTCAGCGTGGCGTTCGGACCGATCGGGCCGCCCGGGGTGCCGTTCTCACCGTAGGCCAGCTCGCCCGGGATCCAGAAGCGGTACTTGGAGCCGACCGGCATCAGCGCGACGCCTTCGGTCCAGCCCTTGATCACCTGGTCCAGGCCGAACTCGGCCGGGCCACGGCTGGCGGAGCTGTCAAAGACGGTGCCGTCGAGCAGCTTGCCTTCGTAGTTCACGCGCACCTTGCTGGTCGGCAGCGGACGCTCGCCGCTGCCCGGGCGGATCACCTGGTACTGCAGCCCCGAGGCCGTGGTCACCACGCCCGGCTGGGTCTTGTTCTTGGCCAGGAATGCGTTGCCTTCCTGACGGTTGGTCTGTGCAGCCTGGGCAGCCTTGGCCTGCATTTCGGCCTGCTTGGCGCCCATGAACGCCTGGATGGTGGCCGTGGCGTCAGCCTCGGTCATCTTCGGCTGGCCCTTGCTCAGACCAGTGCTGATTGCGTCAAACAGCGACGCAACGTCAATGTCGTCCTTCAGCTGTGCCAGCGACGGACCCACCGAGTAGGAGCCGATCATCTGTGCGACCTTCACCCGATCGACCTTCGGCGGCTGAGAGCCCGGCGCAACGCCCGGCACCTGCTGGCCGCTGCGGGCCATCACGACCTGGCGCAGGGCGGCATCGGTGGCCTTGGCCTGCTCCTGGGTGATCTGCGGCTGCAGGCCTTCGAACGAACGCTCCACGGCCGTGCGCAGGGCAGCGACGTCGATTTCATCGGCGATCGGGGTGAACGACTTGGCGACATCCAGGCCGATGGCGTAACCGAGCTTCTGCTTGGGGGAATTCAAGGTTGCGGTCTCCTTGGCGGCTGCGGGGGCCGCCGGTTGTTGCGACAGAGCGACACCCGAAGTGCCCATCGCCAGAATCAGAACCGACGCCGCTGCGCCGCGCATTCCCATCTTCATTCGCTGCATTCCTGGAAGTGACTGGGCGCCGACGTCGGCGCGAAAAGAAGCATTGTCGCACGCATGCCGTCGATGTCGAGGCATCCGTGCCGGATATCAACGCGTGGCGGCGGGCGCGGCCAGTGCCTTGTCGATGGCCGCGATCAGCTGCGGATCATCCGGCGTGACCTTGCTGGCGAACTGGGCGATGACCCTGCCGTCGCGGCCGACCAGGTATTTGTGGAAGTTCCAGCCCGGCGCCACGCCGGTTGCCGCGGTCAGGCGCTGGTACAGCGGGGTGGCCTGCGCGCCGACCACGTGGACCTTCTCGAACATCGGGAACTTCACGCCATAGGTCAGCGTGCAGAATTCCTGGATCTGCGCTTCGTCACCGGGTTCCTGGCCCTTGAAATCGTTGGACGGGAAGCCGAGGACCGCGAACCCGCGGCGTGCATAGCGCTGCTGCAGCGCTTCCAGGCCTTCGTACTGCGGCGTGTACCCGCACTTGCTGGCGGTATTGACCACCAGCAGCACCTGGCCGTGATAGCGCTGCTGCAGGTTGACCTGCTGCTTGCCGGCCAGGGGCCGGTAGTCCACATCCAGCAGATCGGCGGCCAGGGTGAGGCCGGGAAGGGCCAGCCCGGCCAGCAGGGTCAGCAGGGAAAGACCGCGCAGGCGGCGCGGGAAGACGGTCGGCAGGGGCATCGGAGCGGTCCGCGGTGGCCATTCACAGGGCCCGGCCGGGAGCGGCCGGGAATCGGCCGAACTATAGCACCGGCCCCGGGGGCACCCCGCCGCGCGACCGCCCCGGCGCTTTGCGCGGATTGGCGGCAACGCAGCCGGAGCCAGAAGCTGGCCGGTGCTTGACATAGCATGGACGCAGCTGAATGGAAACGACGCGACGGCCCGCGCCCACCGAGCATCATTCCGCATTCAAATCAATGGCTTGCAGAATTGCGTCTATGCCATGACACCCCCTGCCATCAGTTGGGTCATGTCGGGGGTTGCACGTCGGCGTGCCGGTGTTATAGTTGCATACAACACCAGTCACCTGAGACAGGGGGTATGCCATGAACACCCGGATGCATCGCAACGTCACCGCTCCCGCGATCACCGCCGTTTCGACCCTGCTGGTGATGGCGTGGCTGGCCTCGCCACGCGCGCCCGCCGCCCCCTCTCTGTCCGATACCCCGCAGGACGCGCCCACTCCCACGGCCGGGACGCCGGAAGCTTCACCCTCCCCCCCGCGTCGGCTGCACAGCTCCCTGTCCATGCCGTATTTCTCGTTCGCACAGCCGCTGACCCCACGGAGCTGACCATGAGCGACATCCAGTGGAGCGACGGCGCTCCCATCTACCGCCAGCTGAAGGAGCGCGTGATCGCCATGATGCTCGACGGAATCCTCAAGCCGGGCGATGCCCTGCCTTCGGTGCGCCAGGTGGCCGCCGACTACCAGCTCAACCCCATCACCGTTTCGCGCGCCTACCAGGAACTGGCTGACGAAGGCCTGGTCGAGAAGCGCCGGGGCCTGGGCATGTTCATGACCGAGCAGGCGGCCACGCAGCTGCGCAGCAGCGAGCGCGAGCGCTTCCTCAATGAAGAATGGCCGGCCGTCCTGGAGCGCATCCAGCGCCTGGGGCTGAGCCTCGACGAATTGCTGACCCAGGGGAAAGTCTGATGAATGCCAGCCTCACCAGTACCGCTGCAAGCGACGCGGTCATCACCGCCCGCGGCCTGCGCAAGGCCTACAAGAGCACGGTCGCGCTCGACAATGCCAGCTTCACCATTCCGGCGGGCCGGATCATCGGCCTGATCGGACCCAACGGTGCCGGCAAGACCACCGCGTTGAAGGCCATCCTCGGCCTGACCACGGTGGAAGGCGACCTCAGCGTGCTCGGCCGCGACCCGCGCCTGCATCGGGATGAGCTGATGAAGGACATCTGCTTCATCGCCGACGTCGCGGTGCTGCCCCGCTGGCTGAAGGTGCGCGAGGCCATCGACTTCGTCGCCGGCGTGCATCCACGCTTCGATCGTGCCCGCTGCGAGCGCTTCCTGGCCAACACCAAGCTGCAGCCGAAGCAGCGCGTGCGCGAACTGTCCAAAGGCATGATCGTGCAGCTGCACCTGGCCCTGGTGATGGCCATCGACGCCCGCGTGCTGGTGCTCGACGAGCCGACCCTGGGCCTGGACATCCTGTACCGCAAGGAGTTCTACCAGCGCCTGCTGGAGGACTACTTCGACGAGCAGAAGACGATCATCGTCACCACCCACCAGGTCGAAGAGATCGAGCACATCCTCAGCGACGTCATGTTCATCCGCGACGGCCGCATCGTGCTCGACGCAGAGATGGACGATGTCGGCCAACGCTACACCGAGCTGCTGGTCAACGCCGAGCAGCTCGATACCGCGCGTGCGCTCAAGCCGATCGACGAGCGCGCCCTGGCTTTCGGCAAGACCGTGCTGCTGTATGACGGCGTGCCGCGTGACCAGCTCACCTCCCTTGGCGAGACCCGCAGCCCGGGCCTGGCTGATCTGTTCGTCGCTGTCATGAAGGGGACCTACGCATGAACGCCGTCAATCATCCCGTCGGCCCCGCCGGCACGCTGCGCTGGCTGCTCAAGCGTGAATACTGGGAGAACCGTGGTGGGTTCCTCTATGCGCCGGTGATCGCCGGCGTGGTGTCGCTGCTGATGAGCGGTGTGGGCATCGCCTTCGGCCTGTTCGCCCTGCATCGGGCTGCGCGCGACGGCAATCTGCACATCGATGGCGAGGACGTGAACATCAACGGCCTGGACCTGGCGCTGCTGACCCGCAACATCAGTGCCAAGGACATGGCCGACCTGGGCAACGGCCTCGACCTGACCCTGGTGCTGAGTTCGGCCTGGCCGTTCCTGGTGCTGGCGTTCGTGATGTTCTTCTACTGCCTTGGCGCGCTGTATGACGACCGCCGCGACCGCAGCATCCTGTTCTGGAAATCGCTGCCACTGTCCGATACCCAGACCGTGCTTTCCAAGGTGATCAGCGCGCTGGTGATCGCCCCGCTGATCGCAGTGGTCGCGGGCATCCTGACCATGTTCGGCTTCCTCGCCATCATCAGCCTGGTGGCCGCGCTGCACGGTGGCAGCCCGATGAACCTGATCTGGGGACCGGCCAGCCCGCTGACCCTGGCCGCCGGCCACCTGTCCTGGATTCCGGTCTACGTCCTGTGGGCGCTGCCGACCGCCGGCTGGCTGCTGTTGTGCTCGGCCTGGGCCAAGTCCAAGCCGTTCCTGTGGGCGGTGATGCTGCCGCTGTTCGCCGGGATCATCGTCTCCACCACCAAGGTCATGACCCTGTTCGGGCTCACCAGCGGCTGGTTCTGGCAGAACGTCGTCGGTCGCCTGCTGCTCAGTGGCGTGCCCGGCATGGACCTGATCTACCGCACCGGCCTGCAGGACTCGCGTGCGGACCTGGAATCGGTCACCGCGCTGATGGGCCCGGTCGCGCAGCTGAAGTCGCTGGCGATGCCGGGACTGTGGATCGGCGCTGCGTTCGGCGCGCTTTTCATCTTCCTTGCCATCCGCCTGCGCCGCCGCGCCGGCGAAATCTGACCCCTTACCGGAGCCACCACCCATGCGTTCCCTGCTCGCCTGTACCGCGTTGTTGCTGATGCCGCTGTCGGCCCTGGCCGCCGATGCACCCAACTGCAAGTTCACCGCTGCACGCACGTTGAAGCTGGACGCGGCCGGTGCCAAGGCGGTGGTGTTCGAGGTGAACCAGTTCGATCTGAAGGTGACCGCCCGTAGTGGAGGCGGTCAGCTCGACGGCCGTGCCTGCGCGTCCAGCCAGGATCTGCTGGACCAGCTGGTGCTGGACCAGCGCCGGGAAGGCGACAAGCTGGTGGTCAGCCTGCGCCGCGCAAGCCGTGCCGGCCTGAACCTGGGCAACTTCTACGCCTGGCTGGACATCCGCGGCAGCGTGCCGGACAACCTGCCGCTGCAGTTCAAGGTCGGCTCCGGCGATGCCAGCATCGACAACGCGCAGTCACTGAGCGTGGATGTCGGCTCCGGCGACGCCGTTGCGCGCGGCACCCGCGGCACCATCCATGCCTCCGTCGGCTCCGGCGACCTGGAGATCGACGGTGGCAGCGCACTGAACCTGCTGTCGCTCGGCTCGGGTGACGTCAAGGCGCGCAACATCGGGGGCGACGCGATCGTCGGCACGGTCGGCTCCGGCGACCTCACGATCAGCGACGTGCGTGGCAACGCACGCCTGGACACGGTCGGATCGGGCGACGTCGACTTCAAGCGCGTGCAGGGCAGCGTCCAGATCGGCGTGGTGGGCTCGGGGGGCATCGACCTGGGTGACATCGGCGGCGATGTGCACGTGCGCAGCCATGGTTCCGGCGACGTCGACGTCGATGGCGTGCGCGGCAACCTGACCGTCGATCACAGCGGCAGCGGCGACGTCGTGCACCGCAACGTCAGCGGCAGGGTCACCCTGCCCCGCAACAAGTAAATCCCAACCCACCGATTCGAGGGGAATGCCATGAACCTGATGCGCCTGCTGCCTGCCACCCTGCTGTGCCTGCCGCTGATCGCCTGCGGTGGCACGTCTTCCGCGCCCGACACCAGTGTCGGCAAGAGCGTCGCCGAAACCTCCAGCGGCGTTGGCAGAAAAGTCCAGGAAGCCATGGATGAGGCCCGCAGGGAGATCACTGAGGGCAACATCAAGATCTCCGCCAACAATCAGCCGCGCGCGGAGATCACGCCGGATGGACATCTGCTGATCGGCGGCAAGGATGTGCCGACCAACGACGCGCAGCGCCGCCAGCTGCTGGAGTACCGCGGTCACGTGGTCGCCATCGCGACGGACGGGATGAATGTCGGCCTGGCCGGTGCCAAGCTCGGTGCCAGCGCTGCCGGTGAAGCGCTCAAGGGTATCTTCAGCGGTGACAGCGAAGGCGTGGAGAAGCGGATCAACGCCGAGGCCGCCAAGATCGAAGCGCAGGCCAAGCGCATCTGCGACCGCCTGCCGGCGATGCTGGCCAGCCAGCAGGCGCTTGCCCGCGAACTGCCGGCCTTCAAGCCCTACGCCAGCATGGACCAGAGCGACGTCGACGACTGCGGGAAGGACAGCTCGGTCACCTTCTCCAACTGAGACACTTCAGCGCAGCCGGCCGGCAGCGGGTCCCCGCTGCCGCCACCGGGCTTACAATGGGCACCCCGGATGCCCCCGATCGAATCGTCATGAAGAAGCTGTTTCTGCTGCTGGCTGCCCTGTTCTGCCTGGGCCTGGCCGGCTGCGACCAGGATTACCGCAACCACCGCGCAGAGCGTGGCAAGCCCAAGATCTCCGTCAGCGAAGGCATGGTGACCGTGCGCCGTCCACCGGCACCGAACATCATCATCCTGGCCGACGGCACGATGAAGATGGACGAGATCCAGATTCCGCTGGACGATGCGCAGAAACAGATGCTGCAGACGATGTTCGGCAAGCTGCAGGTACTGCGCCAGAACACGCTGGTGGCCGCCCCGGCCGATCCGAACATGCAGCCGGTGAAGATCCAGCCGCCGGAGGGCATGGACGTCATTCCAGGCGACCTGATCCAGCGCATCCCCGAGTTCAAGGACTACACCGAGACCTTCGGCAACATCGTCGCCGACCGTCGCTGAACGCAAACGCCGCCCGAGGGCGGCGTTTCTCATTGGCCCGGCAAGCCTGCTCGGCAGATCAACCGCCGCCACCGCCTCCCGCATGGATGCCGCCAGCGGTCAGCGCCGTCGGATCCAGCAGGCGCCGCAGTTCCGCTTCGCCCAGGCCGCTGTCCTCCAGCGCCACCTCCAGCACCGGCCGCTGTTCCTTGTAGGCGCGCTTGGCGATTGCCGCGGCCTTCTCATAGCCGATGATCGGGTTCAGCGCAGTAACCAGGATCGGGTTGCGCGCCAGCGCCTCCGCCACGCGATCCTCGCGCACCTTCAGGCCTGCGATGGCGCTGTCGGCCAGCAGCGTCGACACGTTGGCCAGCAGGCCGATGCCTTCGAGCAGGTTCACCGCGATCAGCGGCAGGGTCACATTGAGCTGGAAATTGCCGGTCTGCCCGGCCACCGTGATCGCCGTGTGGTGACCGATCACCTGCGCGCAGGCCATCACCGTCGCCTCCGGAATCACCGGATTGACCTTGCCCGGCATGATCGAGCTGCCCGGCTGCAGGGCCGGCAGTTCGATCTCGCCCAGCCCCGCCAGCGGCCCGGCATTCATCCAGCGCAGATCGTTGGCGATCTTGATCAGCGCCACCGCCAGCGCATTGAGCTGGCCGGACAGCTCCACCGCATCGTCCTGCGCGGCCAGGCCTTCAAACTTGTTGTCGGCACTGTCGAACTTGAAACCCGAGTGCTGCTTGAGGGCCTTGGCCACCTGAGCGCCGAAACGCGGATCGGCATTGATGCCGGTACCGATGGCGGTGCCGCCCAGGGGCAGCCGGCGGACGCGCTTGAGGCTGTCCTCGATGCGCGCCTGTGCCGATGCCAGCTGTGCCGACCAGGCACCGAACTCCTGCTCGAAGGTCAGCGGCATGGCGTCCATCAGGTGGGTACGGCCGGTCTTGACCACCTTGCGCAGGCTGCGGCCCTTCCTGTCGATGGTCCTGCGCAGATGCGCCAGCGCGGGCAGCAGCTGTTCGTGCGCCGCCAGCACCGCCGAGACGCGCAGCGCGGTCGGGATCACGTCATTGGAGCTCTGCCCCTGGTTGACGTGGTCGTTGGGATGGACCGTGGTCTTGCCGGCCTTGCCGGCGCGGTTGGCCAGGGTCGCGATGACCTCGTTGGCATTCATGTTCGAGGACGTACCCGAACCGGTCTGGTAGACATCGATGGGGAAATGCGCGTCCCAGTCGCCCGCCGCCACTTCCGCGGCGGCGGCCTGGATCGCCTTGGCCACGTTCCTGGGCAGGTGGCCCAGTTCGGCGTTGACGCCGGCAGCGGCGCCCTTGACCAGACCCAGCGCACGGATGAACCCGCGCGGCATGCGCTGGCCGGACACCGGGAAATTCTGCACGGCGCGCTGGGTCTGCGCGCCCCACAGGGCATCGGCAGGCACCTGCAGCTCGCCCATGCTGTCGTGTTCGATCCGGAACGCCCGGGAGGCACCCTTGCTTGCAGCTTTGCTCATTGCATCGACTCCGCACTACTTCAGTTGGGGAAAGGGAAGCGGCGGCTGGCAGGGTGTCGCTTCCCGGGCTGGCGGCGGCAATCACGATACTCTCTTGCCCGTTGCATGGCATGACGGAAGCGGGCCGGATCGTTTCATCTGCGGCACCGTTGCCCATCGGGAGCGCCGGGCCCGGCCGGGCGAGGACAGCGCGCAGCCTCCCTGCGCCCGGCGTGGCCCGGTGCTGCCAAGCATGCGAAGGCCACGCGTCGTAGAATATCGGCCCCGCCGCTCGCTCCCGCCCTGCCGACATGTCCGATTCCGCCCTGCTCGCCCTGTCCCCGCTCGATGGCCGCTACGCCGGCAAGGTCGATGCCCTGCGCCCGATCTTCTCCGAGTACGGCCTGATCAAGGCCCGCGTCACGGTCGAGGTGGAGTGGCTGCTGGCGCTGGCCGCCGAGCCAGGCATCGTCGAGCTTGCAGCGTTCTCCGAAGCCGCCACCGCCCGTCTGCGCGCGCTGGCCAGCGGTTTCAGCCCCGCCCATGCCGCCCGGGTGAAGGAGATCGAGCGCACCACCAACCATGACGTCAAGGCGGTGGAGTACTTCATCAAGGAGCAGCTGAAGGACGACGCCGAGCTGGCGCCGGCACTGGAGTTCGTGCATTTCGCCTGCACCAGTGAGGACATCAACAACCTCAGCTACGGCCTGATGCTCGAGCAGGCGCGCCGCGAGGTGCTGCTGCCGACGCTCGACGGCATCGCCGCCACCCTGCGTGGCCTGGCCCACGCCCAGGCCGCGCAGCCGATGCTGTCGCGCACGCACGGCCAGACCGCTTCGCCGACCACCCTGGGCAAGGAGCTGGCGAACGTGGTGGCGCGCCTGGAGCGTCAGCGCCGCCAGATCGCCGCGGTCGAGCTGACCGGCAAGATCAACGGTGCGGTCGGCAACTACAACGCGCACGTCGCCAGCTACCCGGACGTGGACTGGCCGGCCTTCGCCGAACGCTTCGTGACCGGGCTGGGCCTGGTGTTCAACCCGTACACCACGCAGATCGAGCCGCACGACAACGTCGCCGAAATCGGCGATGCCGCCCGCCGCGCCAACATCATCCTGATCGACCTGGCCCGCGACATCTGGGGCTACATCTCGCTGGGCTACTTCAAGCAGCGCCTGAAGGAAGGCGAAGTCGGCTCGTCGACCATGCCGCACAAGGTCAACCCGATCGATTTCGAAAATGCCGAAGGCAACTTCGGCATCGCCAACGCGCTGTTCGAGCATTTCAGCGCGAAGCTGCCGATCAGCCGCTGGCAGCGCGACCTGACCGACTCCACCGTGCTGCGGGCGCTGGGTACCGCCTTCGGCCACAGCCAGGTGGCGCTGGACTCGCTGGCCAAGGGACTGGGCAAGCTGGAGGTGAATCCGCAGCGCCTGGATGCCGACCTGGATGCGGCGTGGGAAGTGCTGGCCGAAGCGGTGCAGACGGTGATGCGCCGCCACGGCCTGCCGAACCCGTACGAGCAGCTGAAGGCACTGACCCGCGGCCAGGGCATCACCGCCGAGTCGATGCGGGCGTTCGTACAGGGGCTGGAGCTGCCGGCGGATGCGAAGCAGCGGCTGCTGGAGATGACCCCGGGCAGCTATACCGGTCTGGCCGAGGCGCTGGCGAAGAAGATCTGAGGGGTTTTCTTTGCGGCGGCGGCCGCGGCGCTGCCTGCGGCAGGCGTGTACTGCCAAGGCAACAGCAACAGCAACAGCAACAGCAACAGCGGTCCAGGCTCTGGATTGCTGGGAGTTGGGCGGGGCGGGTTGGGTTAGCGGGGGACGCCCTGTAACCCTCCCAGGGGGGGTTGCCGCGGCAACCAAACCGCGGACACCCCCGCGAACCCAAACCGCCCCACCTCTGACAGCATCCCGGTGACGGATCGAAGCGCATTTGTTGTCGGGACGGAATGTGAAGGAGGGACGCGGCTTTGCCGCGTCCCTCTTTGGTTTTTTGGATT
>NZ_JBRRBV010000028.1:0-27212 GCF_056756445.1 Stenotrophomonas sp. STEN225
GCGGGGGGCCTGCCCGGGGGGTTTTTCGGCCCGCTGCGCTCGCGGGGATGGGCCGGGCGCTACCGGCGCGTCATTTCGAGGGCTGGATGCGGACCCGCACTTCTTCCTGTTCCGGCGCGGGCTGCTGCGGTTGCGTCTGTGGGGCGGGGGCGGGTGCTGCGGGGGCCGGGCCACCGCGGTGGCGCAGGCCGATCACCAGCGCCACGCCAGCGATCACCACCAGCAGCGCGATGCGGATCCGCCAGGCCCAGCTGCGCCCGCCGCTGCCGGCATCCGGCGTGTCGCGGAACGCGAACTCGGCCGTGGGATGGTCGCGGCGGGTGGTATCGAGCAGGCGTGCATCGCGCAGGATGTCGCGCGCACGCGGCTGGTCGTCGGCGCGCACGATCCAGACCGCTGGATAGCCCTGCGTATTGCCCAGGTCGGTATAGCTGAACTGGCCGCGCCGCCGGGTCTTGTACGAGCGACCATTGGTCACCTTCACTTCGATGCCATGGCTGCGCAGGAGCTCGGCCACGCCCTCGACGGTTTCCACACGCTGGCTGCTGAAGATCTGACGCATCGGATCAGTCCTTGGCCGGCACGGCGGCCGCTGCAGTCTGGTCGGGAACCACGCGGATCAGGCCCTCCTGTGCCGTGCTGGCCACCAGCACGCCATTGCGGGTGAAGAACTGGCCGCGGGCGAGGCCGCGCGAATCCTGCGCACTGGGGCTGTCCAGCGAATAGAGCAGCCAGTCGTCGGCGCGGAACGGGCGGTGGAACCAGATCGCGTGGTCGAGCGAGGCCATCTGCACGTGCGGATGGTAGTAGCTGATACCGTGCGGGAAGGTCGCCGTGCCCAGCAGATGGAAGTCGGACGCGTAGGCCAGCAGCGCCTGGTGCAGCTCGGGGGCATCGCCGACCGGTTCGCTCAACCGCATCCAGACCTGGTGATAGGGCGGGCGCTTGGGCGGATTCAGTTCGTCGCGGGGATAGACGTGGCGGAACTCGAACGGGCCACCGCGCGAGAGCCAGCGCTGCACTTTGATCGGCAGCCGCTCCAGCACTTCGGCCGGCAACGGGCGGTTCGGCTCGATGTCTTCCGGTTGCGGCACTTCGGGCATCTTGTGCTGATGCTCGGCACCGGTCTCCGCCTGCTGGAACGAGGCAGCACAGAAGAAGATCACCTTGCCATGCTGGATCGCGGTCACCCGGCGCACGGAGAAGCTGCCGCCATCGCGGGTGCGGTCCACGTCGTAGACGATCGGATGGTCGATGTTGCCGGCCCGCAGGAAATACGCGTGCAGCGAATGCACATGGCGCCCGTTGTCGACCGTGGCCTGGGCGGCGGCCAGCGCCTGGCCCAGCACCTGCCCGCCGAACACGTACTTGGTGCCGATGTCGCGGCTCTGTCCGCGGAACAGGTTGTCCTCCAGCCGCTCCAGGGTGAGCAGGTCGATCAGCTCGGAGACGACGGGTTCGGGCGTGTCGTTCAAGGGGGCGGCCACAACAATGAAGAGGCCTTGATTATACCGGTCCGGGGTCGGATCCCTTTCGCATTGCAGAAGGGGGCTGACCCCAGAGCGCGGAGACCGTTACTTGCCCAGCCGCGCCACCAGCGCCTGCAGGGCATTCTGTGCGTCCGGGGCGAACCAGGCCTCTACGAACCGGTCCAGCTGGATCAGGTCCGGGTGCAGCGCTTCGTGCAGGTCATTGCGGGCCACGGCGCGGGTCAGCAGCATCGGCTGCCGCGGCTGCCTGAGCAGGTTCTGCAGCCAGGCCACGGCGCGGGCGACCACCAGATCGCCCTCGGCCAGTTCGTCGACCAGGCCGATCTGCAGCGCCTGCTCGGCCGGCACCAGGGCGCCGGTGGTGAGCAGCACCCCCGCGCGGTGCACGCCGACGGTACGGCGCAGCAGGCGCTGGATGCCTTCCGGTGCGATCAGGCCGACCTGCACCTCGTTCAGTCCGATGGCATACGGGCGTGCCGGGTCGGCGCTGCGCGCCATCACCCGGTAATCGCAGCACAGGGCGAGCACGCAACCGCCGGCAGGGGCGTGGCCGGTGATCGCGGCGACCACCGGGATGCGGCTCTCGGCCAGCGTACGTACCGCGCCGAAGAAGGCATTCCAGGTATCCAGCAGCTTGTGCTTGTCATCGCCGTGGGAGAGCAGGTGTGGCACGTCCATGCCGCCGGTGAACACGCGCTCGCTGCCGGACAGCACGATGCCGTGCGCATCGTCGGCCATGGCCTGCTCGACGGCGTGGATCAGCTGCCGGCACAGGTCGGTGTCCAGCGCATTGACCGGCGGCCGCGCCAGGCGCAGTTCGCGGATGGGACCATGGTTGATCACCTCGATGAGCGTCGTCATGCTGCGGTCTCGTTGCGAAGAAGGAACGTGGGCGATGATAACCAAACCATTCGTTGGCGTACTGTTGCTTCTGTGTGCGTCCGCAGCAGCGGCGGCGGAATCGCGCTGTGTGACGGTGGAGCAGGGCTGGGTGCGCCTGCCGCCGAACCCGGCCATGCCGATGACGGCGGGTTACGGGACGATCGTGAACCGCTGCGCAGCGCCGGTAACGGTGGTGGGCGCGGGCAGCAGGGCCTTCGGCGACGTGTCACTGCACGAGACCACCGTGGTCGACGGTGTCAGCCGGATGCGCGAAGTCGAACGGCTGCCGATTGCAGCCGGGGCGCGCACCGAGCTCAAGCCCGGTGGCCTGCACCTGATGCTGATGGAAGGCGAGGGAGCTTTGAAGGAAGGGCAGGTCGTGCCGCTGCAGTTGCAGCTGGAGGGCGGTGGCACCGCCAGCGCAACGCTGACGGTACGCAAGGCCGCTCCATGATGCAGCGCCCGTTCCGCCGGGCATCAGGGTCGGACCGGCGTCGGTAGCGCCGGGCCATACCCGGCGGAGTGGGGCCGACCCGGGCCGGCACCCACCCGCAGTGCATCAGCTCGATGCGCTGCGGATCGCGTCCGGCAGCGGCGCGCTTTTGCCGGTCTGGGTATCCATCCAGACCACCACCACGTTGCCATCGGAGTACAGCTTCGACTCGTCCTGCTGGTCGACGATGCGGTGACCGATGGTGACGCTGCTGTTGCCCAGGCGCTCGACGAACAGTTCGACCAGGATGTCGTTGGGCCACACGATCGGCAGCCGGTAGTTGACGTTGGTCGCGGCCACCACCGGCGCGATGCGGTCGGTCATCGACACGCCTTCCACGCCCAGCATCCAGCGCACGCGCGCTTCCTCCAGGTAGGAGATGTACTTGGCGTTGTTCACATGGCCCATGCTGTCCATGTCGCGCCAGCGCACGCTGATCGGGATGCGGGCCAGGATCTTGTGTTCGCTGCTCATCAGGCGTCCTTCTTCTTGGTCGTGCTCTTGCTGGCCTTGCCGGTGCTCTTGGCGGCCACGGCCTTCTTCGTCACCTTCTCCGGCTTCACCTTGCGCGGCGGCCGGGCGTCGGGCTTGTTGGCCACGGCGGCCGGCTGCTCCGGGCGCGCACTGGTGGACGGCAGCATGCGTGCCAGGAACTGCCCGGTGTACGACTGCGGGCAGGCGGCCACGTCTTCCGGCGTGCCGGTGACCAGGATGGTGCCACCCCGGTGGCCGCCTTCCGGCCCCAGGTCGACGATCCAGTCGGCGGTCTTGATCACATCGAGGTTGTGCTCGATCACCACCACCGTGTTGCCTTCGTCGCGCAGCTTGTGCAGCACGCCCAGCAGCGCTTCGATGTCGTGGAAGTGCAGGCCGGTGGTCGGTTCGTCGAGGATGTACAGGGTGCGGCCGGTATCGCGGCGCGACAGCTCCTTGGACAGCTTCACGCGCTGCGCTTCACCACCGGACAGCGTGGTCGCGCTCTGTCCCAGCTTGATGTAGCTCAGGCCGACATCCACCAGCGTTTCCAGCTTGCGCGCGATCGACGGCACGGGCTCGAACAGCTTCAGCGCATCTTCGACGGTCATTTCCAGCACGTCGTTGATGTTGAAGCCCTTGTACAGGATCTCCAGCGTTTCGCGGTTGTAGCGCTTGCCGTGGCAGACATCGCAGGGCACATACACGTCCGGCAGGAAGTGCATCTCGACCTTGATCAGGCCATCACCCTGGCACGCCTCGCAGCGTCCGCCGCGCACGTTGAAGCTGAAACGACCCGGTGAATAACCACGCGCACGCGCTTCGGGCACCTGTGCGAACAGCTCGCGCAGCGGGGTGAACAGGCCGGTGTAGGTGGCCGGGTTCGAGCGCGGGGTGCGGCCGATCGGCGACTGGTCGATGTCCACGACCTTGTCGAACAGGTCCAGGCCATCGATCTCCTTGTACGGGGCGACCGGGTGCGAGGAGCCGTTGATCTCGTTGGCGGCCAGCGAGAACAGGGTGTCATTGATCAGCGTCGACTTGCCCGAGCCGGACACGCCGGTCACGCAGGTCAGCAGGCCCGAGGGAATCGACAGGTCCACGCCCTTCAGGTTGTTGCCGCTGGCGCCGCGCAGATGCAGGGTCATCTTCGGGTTCGGCCGGTGCCGCCGCGCCGGGATCTCGATCGAGCGCTTGCCGGACAGGTACTGGCCCGTCAGCGAACGGGGTGCATCCAGGATGTCCTGCAGGGTGCCCTGGCCGACGATCTCGCCACCGTGCACGCCCGCGCCCGGGCCGATGTCCAGCACGTAGTCGGCCAGGCGGATCGCATCTTCGTCATGCTCGACCACGATCACCGTGTTGCCGAGGTCGCGCAGGCGGGTGAGGGTGCCCAGCAGGCGTTCGTTGTCGCGCTGGTGCAGGCCGATCGACGGCTCGTCGAGCACGTACATCACGCCGACCAGGCCGGCACCGATCTGGCTGGCCAGGCGGATGCGCTGTGCCTCGCCACCGGAGAGGGTATCGGCCTTGCGCTCCAGAGTGAGGTAGTCCAGGCCCACGTCGACCAGGAAGCCCAGGCGTTCGCCGATCTCCTTGACGATCTTCGAGGCGATCTCGCCACGCCAGCCCGGCAGGCTCAGTTCGCTGAAGAACTTCAGGGCTTCGTCGATCGGCAGCACCACCAGGTCCGGCAGCGGCCGGTCGGCCACGAACACGTTGCGCGCAGCCTTGTTCAGGCGGGCACCGTTGCACTCGGGGCAGGCGCGCTCGCTGATGTACTTGCCGAGCTCCTCCTGCACGGCCGCCGACTCGGTTTCCTTGTAGCGGCGTTCCAGGTTGGGAATGATGCCCTCGAAGCGGTGCTTGCGCTGGGTGCGGCCGCCGGCTTCGGTGAAGTAGGTGAACGTGATTGCGTCCTCGCCGCTGCCATACAGCACCGCCTGCTGCACCTTGGCCGGCAGCGAGTTCCAGGCGGCATCGACGTCGAACTTGTAGTGACGTGCCAGCGAGGCGATCAGCTGGAAATAGTACGCATTGCGACGGTCCCAGCCACGCACTGCGCCGGCGGCCAGGGACAGCTCGGGATGCACGACCACGCGCGAGGGATCGAAGAATTCGGCCATGCCCAGGCCATCACAACCGGGGCAGGCGCCCATCGGCGCGTTGAACGAGAACAGGCGCGGTTCCAGCTCCGGCAGCGAGTAATCGCAGACCGGGCAGGAGTATTTGGAGGAGAACAGGGTCGGCGCGCTGGCGGTGTTGTCCAGGCTCTGCACCGAGGCCATGCCGTCGCCGAGTTTCAGCGCGGTCTCGAAGCTCTCGGCCAGGCGCTGCTTGATGTCCTCGCGCGGGCGGAAGCGGTCGATCACTGCCTCGATGGTGTGCTTCTGGCGCAGCGCCAGCGGCGGCACCGCGTCGATCTCATGCAGCTCGCCATCCACGCGCACGCGCACGAAGCCCTGTGCGCGCAGCTGATCGAATACCTGCGCGTGTTCGCCCTTGCGATCGCGGATCACCGGGGCCAGCAGCATGTAGCGCTGTTCCGGGTCCAGCGTCAGCACCTGGTCGACCATCTGGCTGACCGTCTGCGCTTCCAGCGGATAGCCGTGGTCGGGGCAGCGCGGCGTGCCGACGCGGGCGTACAGCAGGCGCAGGTAGTCGTAGATCTCGGTGATCGTGCCGACCGTCGAGCGCGGGTTGTGCGACGTCGACTTCTGCTCGATCGAGATCGCCGGAGACAGGCCCTCGATGTGGTCCAGGTCCGGCTTCTCCATCACGCTCAGGAACTGCCGGGCGTAGGCCGACAGCGACTCGACGTAGCGACGCTGGCCTTCGGCGTAGATCGTGTCGAAAGCCAGCGACGACTTGCCCGAGCCGGACAGGCCGGTGATCACGATCAGCTTGTCGCGGGGCAGGTCGAGGTCGAGGTTCTTCAGGTTGTGCGTCCGCGCGCCGCGGATGCGGATGAAATCCATCGCCATGGGGAATCCGGTTGTGGGGGCGTTGGCTGGGTGCCGGGCCAGCAGGGAACGGCAATCGGTCAGCCTACCGAGGTGACCAGATGGGGGCAATGGGCGACAATGCCAGCCCGGTGTCTCACCTTCTGAGACAGGCCGACAGGTGGGGGTCAGATCCCCTTCTCACGTTGTGAAAAGGGATCCGACCCCGTTCCGGCCGGGCCCCCCAGCCCGTTCAGGGGTTGACTTGACCCGCGGCCGTTGATCTGCGTACAATTCCGCTCCTGTCCGCCCTCGATGGCGGCAGCTCAGACCACAATAACTACAGAGGAAGGCCTGGTCATGTACGCAGTACTGGTCACCGGCGGTAAGCAATACCGCGTGGCGCAGGGCGAAAAGCTCCGCGTTGAAAAGCTCGAAGTCGAAGTCGGCAGCGAGATCAAGTTCGACAACATCCTGATGCTGGGCGACAGCGATGGCGTGAAGCTGGGCGATGCGCTGAAGGGCGCCGCCGTCACCGCCAAGGTTCTGTCCCAGGGTCGTGCTGACAAGGTCCGGATCATCAAGTTCCGTCGCCGCAAGCACCACATGAAGCGCCAGGGTCACCGTCAGTACTACACCGAAATCGAGATCACCGGCATCGCCGGCTAAGCATCAGGAGAAGCAGTCATGGCACATAAAAAGGGCGTAGGCTCCTCGCGCAACGGTCGCGACTCCAACCCGAAGTACCTCGGCGTCAAGATCTTCGGCGGCCAGGCCATCGAAGCAGGCAACATCATCGTGCGCCAGCGCGGCACCCAGTTCCACCCGGGTTCCGGCGTCGGCCTGGGCCGTGACCACACCCTGTTCGCCCTCGTGGACGGCAAGGTGGAGTTCTCGGTCAAGGGTCCGAAGAAGCGTCGCACCGTCAGCATCGTCTCGGCCGAAGCCTGATCCAGGCATCCGCCGGCACCCGTGCCCCGGCATGGGAATGCTGCATGAAGAGCCCCGCTTCGGCGGGGCTTTTCGTTAGAGTAAAAGCAAGACCGGCTGCGCCGGGTTGCCCGCCATCGGCTGGCATTACATTCAAGGCGACGGCAGGTTGGCCGCGCCCATCGCAGGCATCGAAACAATGAAACTGGTAGACGAAGCAGAAATCGAAGTGTTCGCCGGCAACGGCGGCAACGGCTGCATTGGCTTCCGTCGCGAGAAGTTCATTCCGCTCGGCGGCCCGGACGGCGGCGACGGCGGTGCGGGCGGCAGCGTGTACATCCGCGCCGACGAAAACCTGAACACCCTGGTCGACTTCCGCCATGACCGCATCTTCAGGGCGCAGCGCGGCGAGAACGGCATGGGCCGGCAGGCCTATGGCAAGGGCGGCGAAGATCTGACCATCACCGTGCCGGTCGGCACCGTGGTCATCAACGTCGCCACCGATGAAATCATCGGCGACCTGACCCAGCACAACGACCGCCTGCTGGTGGCCAAGGGCGGCAGGGGCGGCCTGGGCAACATGCACTTCAAGAGCTCGACCAACCGTTCGCCGCGCCAGGCGCTGCCGGGCGAGCCGGGCGAAGAGCGCACGCTGAAGCTGGAACTGAAGCTGCTGGCCGACGTCGGCCTGCTGGGCTTCCCCAATGCCGGCAAGAGCACCCTGATCCGCGCTGTCTCGGCGGCGACGCCGAAGGTGGCCGACTACCCGTTCACCACGCTGTACCCGAATCTGGGCGTGGTGAAGGTCGAGAACTACCGCAGCTTCGTGATCGCCGACATTCCGGGCCTGATCGAGGGTGCGGCCGACGGTGCCGGCCTGGGCGCGCAGTTCCTGCGCCACCTGCAGCGCACCCGCCTGCTGCTGCACCTGGTGGACATCTCGCCGATGGAGGGTGGCGTGGAAGGCATCTCCCCGGTCGAGCAGGTGCGCGCGATCGAGCGCGAGCTGGAAAAGCACGATCCGGAACTGCTGGAAAAGCCGCGCTGGCTGGTGCTGAACAAGGCTGACCTGATGTTCGAGGACGAGGCCAAGGCGGCGGCCGAGCAGATCGTGGCCGAGCTGGGCTGGAAGGAGCCCTGGTTCCTGGTTTCCGCCCTGGGGCGCGAAGGTACCTTCCCGATCATGAGCCGGATCATGGCCTTCTTCGATCGGCAGAAGGAAGAGGAGCTGGAGGCCCGCAACGCGCAGTAAGGGCGTTGTGGCTCCCGCCAGAAAAGCCCGGCTTCGGCCGGGTTTTTTGTTGGTTGCGATGCAGGCAGCAGCCGAGCATGGGCTCGGCTCTACGGAAAGCGGGCAGGGCCCGGAGTGCAGACAACAAAAAACCCGGCCGGAGCCGGGCTTTTGCGTGTCGCCGGGACGGCAGCCCCGGCGGCAACCGGATCAGGCGGCCTTGAGGGCCTTGATGCGGTCGTTCAGGCGGCTCTTGTGGCGAGCAGCCTTGTTCTTGTGGATCAGGCCACGCGCGCTGAAGCGATCCAGGATCGGCTGGGCAACGGCGAAGGCGGCTTCGGCGCCGGCGGCATCGTTGGCGTCCAGCGCCTTGATCACTTTCTTGACAGCGGTGCGCAGCATCGAGCGCTGAGCCACGTTGCGCGCGTTGCGCACGACGGTCTGCTTGGCGCGCTTCTTGGCGGACTTGATATTGGCCACGGTGGTGGTTTCCTGAAAAAATCGGTGTTATGGGAATAGCAAGCTGGCTAGTATGATGGCGCGGGAAATGTACGTCAAGTCGATTGTCAAGAGGGACGTTGAGTGAGTTCACCGAAGATGTTGCGGGGCCTGCTGTCGTTCAGCAGCATGACCATGGTCTCGCGGGTGCTCGGACTTGTCCGGGACCAGGTGATCACCACCACGTTCGGCACCAATGCGGTCACCGATGCGTTCTGGGTGGCGTTCAGGGTACCCAATTTCCTGCGCCGCCTGTTCGCCGAAGGCTCCTTCGCCACCGCCTTCGTGCCGGTGTTCACCGAGGTGAAGGAGACCCGCAGCCACACCGAACTGCGCGAACTGATGTCACGCGTGGCGGGCACCTTGGGCGGGACGCTGCTGGTGGTCACCGCGCTGGCGTTGATCTTCGCTCCCCAGCTGGCGGTGGCGTTCTCAAGTGGCGCTGATACCGACCCGGTCAAACAGACCCTGCTGGTCGATCTGTTCCGCCTGACCTTCCCGTTCCTGTTGTTCGTCTCGCTCACCGCGCTGGCCGGCGGGGCGCTGAACAGCTTCCAGCGCTTCGCGATGCCGGCGCTGACCCCGGTCATCCTCAACCT
This sequence comes from Stenotrophomonas sp. STEN225, assembly GCF_056756445.1. Lineage (NCBI taxonomy): Bacteria > Pseudomonadati > Pseudomonadota > Gammaproteobacteria > Lysobacterales > Lysobacteraceae > Stenotrophomonas > Stenotrophomonas sp. STEN225. The sequence continues at coordinate 9,540 of NZ_JBRRBV010000028.1, forward strand.
GTGCATGATCGCCGGCGCGCTGTGGTTGGCGCCGCAACTCGGCGGCACCCCGGAAAAGCAGATCCTGGCGCTGGGCTGGGCCGTGCTGGCGGCCGGTATCCTGCAGCTGCTGTTCCAGCTGCCCTCGCTCAAGGGCATCAATCTGCTGACCCTGCCGCGCTGGGGCTGGAACCACCCGGGTGTGCGCAAGGTGCTGACCCTGATGGTGCCGACCCTGTTCGGTTCCTCGGTGGCGCAGATCAACCTGCTGCTGGACACCCTGATCGCGGCCAAGCTGACGGATGGCTCGCAGTCCTGGCTGTCCCTGGCCGACCGCTTCCTGGAGTTGCCGCTGGGGGTGTTCGGCGTGGCCCTGGGCACGGTGATCCTGCCGGCGTTGGCCCGCCACCACGTCAGCACCGACCGCGAGGGCTTCTCGCGCTCGCTCGACTGGGGCCTGCGCATGACCCTGCTGATCTCGGTGCCGGCCATGCTGGGCCTGGTGCTGCTGGCTGAACCGCTGATCGCCACGCTGTTCCAGTACCGCCAGTTCACCGCCTTCGACACCCGCATGACCGCGCTGTCGGTGTATGGCCTGAGCTTCGGCCTGCCCGCGTTCGCCCTGTTGAAGGTGGTCCTGCCGGCCTTCTATGCCCGCCAGGATACCCGCACCCCGGTACGTGCCGGCGTGGCCGCGCTGGTGGCCAACATGGTGTTCAACTTCGTCCTGCTGGCCGTGCTGTATCAGGTGATGGTGCCGGACGCGCTGAAGGCGCAGGGTGTAATGACGGCCATCGGCAAGCAGCCCGGCCTGCATCTGGCGCTGGGCATTGCCAGTGCGTTGTCCAGTTACCTGAACCTGGGCCTGCTGTGGTACTGGCTGGGCAAGACCGATGTCTACCAGCGCCTGCCGGGCTGGGGCAGCTACCTCGTGCGGCTGCTGGTGGCGTGCGCGTGCATGGTCGGCGTGCTGCTGGCCCTGCTGTACTGGATGCCGGCCTTCACCGGGATGGACAAATGGCACCGGATCGGCGGCCTGATCCTGCTGGTGGGGGGCGGTGGCCTGACCTATCTGTTGGCGATGCTGGCCATGGGCTTCCGCCCGCGCGACCTGCGCGGGCATTGATCGTCGCCTGCGGCGGCTATACTTCAGGGTTACACCATTGAAGCGGCGGCCCCGGGTGGGCCGGAACGGGAGTTGATGAGCAGGCTGTTCAGAAGCGTCGAGGGCGGGGAGCTGTTCCCCAACGGAAGCGTGGTCTGCATCGGTGCATTCGACGGCCTCCATCTGGGGCATCGTGCACTGGTGCGGCATGCCGTTGCGCGCGCGCGCGCCTTGGGCGTGGCTGCGGTGGCCGTGGCGTTCGAACCGTTGCCCCGTGAGTTCTTCGCCCAGGGCACACCACCACCGCGCCTGACGCTGGCACGCAGCAAGGTCGAGATGCTGCGCGAGCTGGGGGTGGACGCGGTGGGGCTGCTGCGCTTCGATGCAGCGATGGCGGCGATGCCGGCCGAAACCTTCGTCCGCCAGCTGCTGGTGCGGCGACTGAATGCCCGCGAAGTGTGGATCGGGCCGGAGTTCTGCTTCGGCAACCGTCGCCGCGGTGATCTGGCCCTGCTGCAGAAGCTGGGTGGCGAGCTGGGCTTCAGCGCGGGCGAGATCGAGGCGGTCGACCTGCACGGCGAGCGCATTTCCAGTACCCGCATCCGCCAGCTGCTGCAGTCCGGCGATTTCGCCCGGGCCGGCGATCTGCTCGGTCGCCCCTACGCGATCAGCGGGCGCGTGGTGCGTGGTCGCCAGCTCGGCCGCACGCTGGGCTTCCCGACCGCCAACCTGCGTTTCCCCAAGACCCCGGCGTTGTCGGGCATCTACGCGACCTGGGTGCACGGTGTGTTCGACCAGCCCTGGCCGTCGGTGTCCAGCTTCGGCACGCGGCCGACGGTGGAGGGCGTGGAGCCGCTGCTGGAAGCCCACCTGTTCGATTTCCAGGGTGACCTGTACGGTCGCCACATCGACGTTGAATTCGTCGCCAAGCTGCGTGACGAAGAGAAGTTCAATGATCTGGCGGCACTGACCGACCAGATGCACCGCGACGCCGAGCAGGCGCGCGCCATCCTTTCCGAACATAGATTGCGAGCCACTGCGTGAGCCAGGACTACAAGACCACCCTGAACCTGCCAGCCACCGATTTCCCGATGCGCGGCGACCTGCCCAAGCGCGAGCCGGGCATCCTGGCGCGGTGGGAGGAGCAGGGGCTCTACCAGCAGTTGCGCGACAACGCCGCCGGCCGCCCGCTGTTCGTGCTGCACGACGGCCCGCCGTATGCCAACGGCCGCATCCACCTGGGCCACGCGGTCAACAAGATCCTGAAGGACATCATCGTCAAGTCGCGCTACCTGGCCGGTTTCGATGCGCCCTACGTGCCCGGCTGGGACTGCCACGGCCTGCCGATCGAGATCGCGGTGGAAAAGAAGTGGGGCAAGGTCGGCGTGAAGCTCGATGCGGTTGAATTCCGGCAGAAGTGCCGTGAGTTCGCCGAGGAGCAGATCGACATCCAGCGCGTGGACTTCAAGCGTCTGGGCGTGACCGGTGACTGGGACAACCCGTACAAGACCCTGAGCTTCGACTTCGAGGCCAACGAGATCCGCGCACTGGCCAAGGTGGTGGCCAATGGCCACCTGGTGCGGGGTGCCAAGCCGGTGTACTGGTGCTTCGACTGCGGTTCGGCGCTGGCCGAAGCCGAGATCGAATACCAGGAAAAGGAATCGCCGGCGATCGACGTGGCATACCCCGCGCGCGATCCGCAGGCCATCGGCCAGGCATTCGGCGTGAGCGTGCCGGCCGATGTGGACGTGGCGGTGCCGATCTGGACCACCACGCCGTGGACGCTGCCGGCGTCGCTGGCCGTGTCGCTGGGTGCGGACATCCGTTACGTGCTGGCCGAAGGTCCGGCGCACAACGGCAAGCGCCGCTGGCTGGTGCTTGCCGCTGCGCTGGCTGGACGTGCGCTGCAGCGCTACGGCGTCGAGGAGGTGGTACTGCACGGCGAAACCACGGGCGCTGCACTGGAAAACCAGCTGCTGTCGCATCCGTTCTATGCCGGGCGCGCGATCCCGCTGCTCAACGGCGACCATGTGTCCGACGAAGACGGTACCGGTGCGGTGCACACCGCTCCTGGACATGGCCAGGAAGACTACGTGGTCAGCCAGAAGTACGGCCTGCTCGACACGTACAACGCCGGCCAGGTGACGCCGATCGATGGCCGTGGCGTGTACCTGGAATCGACGCCGCCGGCCGGTGACGTGGTACTGGCCGGCCAGCACCTGTGGAAGGCGCAGGAGGCCATCATCGGCGTGCTGCGCGACAACGGCACGCTGCTGGCCTTCCACCCGATCCGCCACAGCTATCCGCACTGCTGGCGCCACAAGACGCCGGTGGTGTTCCGTGCCACCCCGCAGTGGTTCATCTCGATGGACAAGGCCAACCTGCGCAGCGATGCGCTGGCCGCGATCGACACCGTCGGCTGGTTCCCGGCCTGGGGCAAGGCGCGCATCCAGAGCATGGTCGATGGCCGTCCGGACTGGACGATCTCGCGCCAGCGCACCTGGGGCGTGCCGATCGCACTGTTCACCCATCGCCAGACCGGCGAGATCCACCCGCGCTCGGTGGAGCTGATGCAGCAGGTTGCCGACCGTGTCGAAGCCGAGGGCATCGACGTGTGGTACTCGCTGGATGCAACCGAACTGCTGGGCGCCGAAGCGGTCGACTACGAGAAGGTCACCGACATCCTCGACGTCTGGTTCGACTCGGGTGTCACCCATGAAGGCGTGCTGGCCGCGCGTGGCTTCGGCAAGCCGGCCGACCTGTACCTGGAAGGCTCGGACCAGCACCGCGGCTGGTTCCAGTCGTCGCTGCTGACCGGCGTGGCAATCGACAGGCGCGCGCCCTACAAGCAGTGCCTCACCCACGGTTTCACCGTGGACGAGCACGGTCGCAAGATGTCCAAGTCGCTGGGCAACGGCATCGAGCCGCAGGACATCATGAACAAGCTGGGCGCGGACATCCTGCGCCTGTGGATCGCCTCGGCCGACTACAGCAACGAGATGTCGCTGTCGCAGGAAATCCTCAAGCGCAATGCCGACGCCTACCGTCGCCTGCGCAACACCGCGCGCTTCCTGCTCGGCAACCTGGACGGTTTCGATCCGGCCCGGGACCTGCGCCCGCTCGACCAGATGGTCGCGCTGGACCGCTGGATCGTGCATCGCGCGTGGGAACTGCAGGAGAAGATCAAGGCGGCCTACGACGGCTACAACATGGCCGAGATCGTGCAGCTGCTGCTGAACTTCTGCAGCGTGGACCTGGGCTCGCTGTACCTGGACGTCACCAAGGACCGCCTGTACACGATGCCGACCGACTCGCACGGTCGCCGTTCGGCGCAGAGCGCGATGTATCACATCGCCGAGGCGTTCACCCGCTGGGTGGCACCGATCCTGACCTTCACCGCCGACGAGCTGTGGGGCTACCTGCCGGGCACGCGCACCGGCCACGTGCTGTTCACCACCTGGTACGAGGGCCTGGCGCCGCTGCCGGCGGATGCCCAGCTCAACGCTGCCGATTTCGACCAGCTGCTGGCCGTGCGCGAGCAGGTGGCCAAGGTGCTCGAGCCGATGCGTGCCAACGGCGCGATCGGCGCCGCCCTGGAGGCCGAGATCACCGTGGCCGCCAGCGAAGAGCAGGCGGCGCGCTGGCAGCCGCTGGCCGACGAACTGCGCTTCCTGTTCATCAGCGGTGACGTGCAGGTGCGTCCGGCAACCACCGACGAGGTGTTCGTCAGTGCCCAGCCGACCACCAAGGCCAAGTGTGTGCGCTGCTGGCATCACCGCGCCGACGTCGGCAGTCATGCCGATCACCCGGAACTGTGCGGCCGTTGCGTGAGCAACATCGACGGCGCTGGCGAAGTTCGGAGCTGGTTCTGATGAGCGCCGCCCGTCCGCATCCCAACGCTCTGGTCTGGCTGCTGCTGTCGGCGGCCATCATCGGCCTGGACCAGTGGTCCAAGGCCTGGGTCCTGTCGAGCCTGCCGGAGTTCCAGCCGGTGGTGGTCATCGATGGCTTCTGGAACTGGTATCGCACCTACAACACCGGTGCCGCATTCAGTTTCCTCAGCGACGCCGGTGGCTGGCAGAAGTATTTCTTCACGGCGCTGGCGATCGCCATCAGCGGCCTGATGGCATGGTGGCTGCGTGGCACCGCCCGTGGCAACTGGAAGGCCGCCGTTCCCTATGCGCTGATCATCGGCGGGGCGCTCGGCAACGTGATCGACCGCCAGGTGCACGGTCATGTCGTCGATTTCATCCAGTGGTACGTTGGCAGCTATACCTGGCCGGCGTTCAACATCGCCGACTCGGCCATCGTGGTCGGTGCCATCGGCATCGCCCTGACCGGCCTGTTCGACGGCAGGTCCGCCAAAAAGGCGGATAATGCCACTCCGAAACCGTAAGCCGGCCGCTGCCGGGAGATTGAACTGATGGATGTGCTGCTCGCCAACCCGCGTGGTTTCTGTGCCGGTGTCGATCGTGCGATCGAGATCGTGAAGCGCGCGATCGAAACGCTCGGCGCGCCCATCTACGTCCGTCATGAGGTGGTGCACAACCGCTTCGTGGTCGATGATCTGAAGCAGCGCGGTGCGATCTTCGTCGAGGAACTGGACGAGGTGCCGGACAACAACACCGTCATCTTCAGTGCCCACGGTGTATCGCAGGCAGTGCGCCTGGAAGCGGAGCGTCGTGGCCTGAAGGTATTCGATGCCACCTGTCCGCTGGTCACCAAGGTCCACTTCGAAGTGGCGCGCCATTGCCGTGCGGGCCGCGACGTGGTGCTGATCGGCCACGCGGGCCATCCGGAAGTGGAAGGTACGATGGGGCAGTGGAACCGGGAAGCCGGTACCGGCCAGATCTACCTGGTGGAGGATGTGGAGCAGGTCGCCACGCTGCAGATCAACCAGCCCGAGAACTTCGCCTACACCACCCAGACCACGCTGTCCGTGGACGATACGCGCGGCATCATCGACGCCCTGCGCGAGCGCTTCCCGGCCATGCAGGGGCCGAAGAACGACGATATCTGCTACGCCACGCAGAACCGGCAGGACGCGGTACGTGACCTGGCCAAGCGCTGCGATCTGGTGCTGGTGGTCGGGTCCCCGAACAGCTCCAATTCCAACCGGCTGAGCGAGCTGGCACGGCGCGAAGGCGTCGAGAGCTACCTGATCGACGGCGCCCATGAGATCAACCCGGCCTGGGTGCAGGGCAAGCAGCACGTCGGCGTCACCGCCGGTGCGTCGGCACCGCAGGTGCTGGTCGATGGCGTGCTTGCGCGCCTGGCCGAACTGGGCGCCGGCAGTGTGTCCGAGCTTGATGGCGAGCCGGAATCGATGGTGTTCGCGCTGCCGAAGGAACTGCGCCTGCGCCTGATCGACTGACCGGGAAAGGCCTCGTCCACGCACGGCGTGGATCTACTGAAACCGCTCTGGTGGGTGCAAACCAGCACAAGGTGGGTGCGAACCTTGGTTCGCACGCTTTTGGGCATGCGCGGATGGGCAGCCCGCCCATGACCTTTGGCCATGGGGCCGCGCACCACACAGGCCTAGCATCGGAGGATTCTCCGCTGTTGGAAGCCGCCCGATGAAGACCCGTGCCCTGGTGATGTCCGTGCTGTTCGCGCTGGCGGCCACACCCGCGCTGGCGCAGAGCCCGCCGCCGGCCGATGCCGCTGCGCACGGCCTGCTGCGCATCGACGTGGACGCGCGCGATCTGGCCCGGCGCATCTTCAAGGTGACCGCCACCGTGCCGGCAAAACCCGGCCCGATGACCCTGCTGTACCCGCAGTGGATTCCCGGCAATCATTCGCCCACCGGCCCGATCGACAAGCTCGCTGGCCTGCGCGTCACGGCCAATGGCAGGCCGCTGGCCTGGCAGCGCGACCAGTACAACGTCTATGCGTTCAAGGTCGATGTGCCGGAGGGCGTCAGCGAGATCGTGGCGCAGTTCGATTTCCTGTCCTCGCAGGGCGGCAACCAGGGCCGCGTGGTGATGACGCCGGAAATGCTCAACCTGCAATGGAACGCCAACGCGCTGTATCCGGCCGGGGTCGATGCACGCCATCTGCAGGCCCAGGCCAGCGTGACCCTGCCGAAGGGCTGGAGCTACGCCACCGCGCTCGAAACAGTCCGGCGCGACGGTGACACGGTGGTGTTCAAGCCGATCACTTTCGACCATCTGGTCGATTCGCCGCTGTTCGCCGGTGAGCATTACCAGCGCATCGATCTGGACCCGGGCGCCAAGGCGCCGGTGCACCTGAACGTGTTCGCCGATGAAGCGAAGTCGCTGAAGCCCACCGAGGCACAGATCAAGGCGCACCGCGCCCTGGTGCAGCAGGCTGACCGCTTGTACGGCGCGCGCCACTACGACCATTACGAGTTCCTGCTGGCATTGACCGACCGACTGGGCGGCATCGGGCTGGAGCATCATCGCTCCAGCGAGAACAGCGCTGCGCCGGGCTACTTCACCGAGTGGGATGACTCCGCATGGATGCGTGACCTGCTGCCGCACGAGTACACGCATTCCTGGAACGGCAAGTATCGCCGTGGCGCGGACCTGGCAACCGACAACTTCAACGTTCCGATGGGTGACAGCCTGCTGTGGGTGTACGAAGGCCAGACCCAGTTCTGGGGCCAGGTGCTGGCCGCCCGCTCGGGGTTGTGGTCCACCGATCAGGCGCGCGACATGCTGGCCAATGTTGCGGCGACCTATGATCGCGGTCGCCCGGGACTGGCCTGGCGGCCACTGCAGGACACCACCAACGACCCGACCATCGCCCAGCGGCGCACACTGCCGTATCGCAATTACCAGATGAGCGAGGACTATTACTCCGGCGGCCAGATGCTGTGGCTGGAAGTGGAGGGCAGGCTGCGCGCGCTGACCGGAAACCGGCGCAGCCTGGATGATTTTGCCCGTGCCTTCTTTGGCGTAGGCAACGGTGACTGGGACGTCAATCCGTATACGTTCGACGACGTGGTGGCGACCTTGAACGCCATTGCTCCGTACGACTGGGCCGGCTTCCTGCGGCAGCGCCTGGACGGCCACGGATCGCTGACCGGCGGTCTGGAACTGGCCGGCTGGAAGCTGGTCTACCGCGACGCGCCGAACGATGCCTACAAGGCACAGGAAAAACGCGCCAAGGCGGCGCTGCTGGCGTACTCGCTCGGTGCGACGGTGATGGACAGCGGTGTGGTCGGCGACGTGATCTGGGACAGTCCCGCCTTCAATGCAGGCCTGGCGCCGGGCATGAAGGTGATCGCCATCGGTGACCGCGAGTACAGCAGCGAGCGGTTGAAGGACGCGGTTGCCGTTGCCGCCACCAACAAGGCGCCGATCACGCTGCTGGTCAAGCAGTTCGACCGCATCGTGCCGATCCGGATCGACTATCACGGTGGCCTGCAGTATCCGGTGCTGGAGCGCATTCCCGGCCGCCCGGATCAGCTGGCCGAGCTGTGGAAGCCGCGATGAGACCACGCCTGGGCGGCGGTGCGATCCTGCTGCTGGCGGTGCTGGCCATCGTCGGTGCATTCCTGCCCGGCGAGGGCCGCTGGCTGCACTGGCTGGCAAAGCCGACAGCGACCCTGCTGATCGCGGCGATGGTATGGCAGACGCGTCCTGCTGGATCACCGTCGTACCGTCGCGCGGTGCTGGCGGGCATGCTGCTCTCGTGCGCAGGCGACATCGCGCTCATGCTGCCGATGGATGCCTTCGTCCCCGGCCTGCTGGCGTTCCTGCTGGCCCACCTCTGCTACATCGTCGCCTTCCGCGCCGGCCTGCGCGCGGGTCGCGGCCTGGTCGCCGCAGGGGGACTTCTGGGTGTGTTCGCCGCGCTCAACGTGTCCGGTCTATGGCCGCATCTGCCACCGCCGATGCGCATCCCTGTGCTGGCCTATGTGGTGGTACTGGCGTGCATGGCGATCCTGGCGCTGGCGCGGCAGTGGACCCGCCAGCGACCGGAGGCTGTCGAAGCGGGCAGTGCGCGCTGGGCGGCAGCCGGCGCCCTGCTGTTCGTCGCCAGCGATTCACTGCTGGCCTGGGACCGCTTCGCCGGTGGCCTGCCGCTGGCAAGCCTGCTGGTGCTGTCCACCTACTACGCGGCGCAGTACGCGATCGCACGATCGGTGCGCTAGCTACTCGACGTCGCCCGCGTTCTCGCAGGTCCGCTGCCGCGGGCACAGGCGATCCAGCAGTGCCAGTGTCACCCCGTTGCTCCAGCCGAAGCCATCCTGCAGCGGATACTCGCCGCCACCCCCTCCGCCCGCGGAGCCATCGACCACGTACTTCTCCACCAGCTTGCCTTGCCGATCGTAGACGGACTGCACGGTGCGCAGGAAGCGCACTCCCAGCTGCCGCGCCAGGCGCTCCTGACCGTAGTGCTGCAGGCCATCGACGGCCACCCACTGCAGCGGTGCCCACCCGTTCGGCGCGTCCCACTGCTGGCCGCTGACGAGGGTGGTGGTCAGCAGGCCGCCCTCACGCATCAATTGTGCTTCGGCTGCGTCGGCGCTGCGTCGCGCCTGCTCATCGGTGGCGATCTTCAACCACAACGGATACAGCGCGGCAGCGGTCAGGGCAGGGCGCAGCTGTCCGCTGCGCAGATCGTGATCGGCATACCAGCCCTGCGCCGCATCCCACAGCAGGCGATTGATGGCACTGCGTCGGGCCTCGGCCCGGGCCGAGTAGTCGCGGGCCGATGCGCGGTCGCCGGCCACGCGGCTGGCCCGGGCGATGGTCTGCTCGAGGTGGTACAGCAGACTGTTCAGGTCGACTGGAACGATCGACGTGGTCTGGATGCTGGACAGTGCACTGGGGTCGTCCATCCATCGCGAGCTGAAATCCCAGCCGGATTCGGCGCCGGCGCGAAGGTCGCGGTACACCTGCGAGGGTGCCCGCTGCGGTGCCTGTGCCGCCGTCGCCAGATCGTCCGTCCACGATTCGCTGCGTGGCACCGCGCGAGCATCCCAGTAGCGGTTGAGCAGGTCGCCATTGGGCATGCGCACCACGCGCTCGCGTGCCTGGCCGGGCGCAAGGCCATCGGCGCCCCGCATCCAGAAGTCGTGCTCGGTGCGCAGCTGTGTCAGATAGCGGCGGTACGCCTGATCGCCTTCGTGCGCGGCCAGCAGGGTCACCATCAGACTGAAGAACGGCGGCTGCGAGCGGCTCAGGTAGTAACTGCGGTTGCCGTTGGGAATGTGCCCGTACTGGTCGAGCTGCCACGCGAAGTTGTCGACCATCGCGCGGACCTGGGGCCAGCGGCCACTGGAGGCCAGTCCCAGCATCGTGAAGTAGCTGTCCCAGTAATACACCTCGCGGAAGCGCCCGCCGGGCACCACATACGCGTGCGGCAACGGCAGCAGCGAGCCATGGGGATCGACCGCCGTGGACTGCCGGGTCAGCACGGGCCACAGGCCTTCAATATGCGCGCGCAGGCTCTGGCCGGCGGGTGAGACGTAGGGCGCAGGTCCACCGGGCAGGTCGAAGGCCCTGTCGACGAAGGCCTGCAGCGTGTAGCCAGGCTCTCGCTGCGCGCGCTGCCAGTCAGCCAGCAGTGCAGCCGGCGACTGCCGCGGCACAGCATCGGCAAAGGTCTTCTGGTCGGGGAACAGATGTGCGCGCTGGACCTGCTGGAAAAGCGGCTGCCAGGCCTGGTCCGGTGGCGCAGGGGTCGAAGCGGGCGAGTCGGCGCATGCCGCGCCGGCACTGAGCAACAGGGCCAGTACGCAGACGACCGGGCGGATCGAAGGACGCATGACGTACCTCACGGTGGGCGTGCGGCCACCCTAGCGTGCCGCCCGTGTCACCCGCGTGTGGATGCCAGCGGCCTCAACGGAACTGCAGGGTCAGCAGGAAATAGCGGCCCAGCGGATCATCCAAACCCGGCAACTGTCCGCCGTTGCCGACCAGATAGTTCACCGGCTGCCGGTCAAGCACGTTGTGCACGTCCAGCGCGGCGATCACCCGCGGCCCCAACCTGCGCGCCATGTGCAGGTTCCAGCGCAGCTGCCGTGGATTCATGCAATGGTTCATCTCGCGCTGGTCATCGGGGCATTCCGCACCGGGCAGCCAGGCGCGCGTGCGTCCCACCTGGTTGCCGCGCAATGCCACGTCCCATGCCGTGTTCTGCCATTGCACGGTGAGGATCGCGGCCATTGCCGGCGTGGCATGGCCGCGAAGATCCACGCTGCCATCCTGCCCTCGTTCGCGGCGCAGCGCCTGCTGTTTCAGCGCGTCCAGTGAGAAAAGCCACTGGCCGGTGTCATCGGTGTCGACGCGGTATTCGCCGCGCATCACCCAATTGCGCGACGTCGTGCGGCCGATGTTGTCGAATGACAGGCGAAGACTGCTCAGCCGCCCTTCGTCATCCAGCTCCCACGTGCTGCGGTTCCATGCCGCGTCGGTGGGCCGCAGGGCAAGGATCTCGTTGCGCAGCTCGACGATGTTGTGGGTCAGTGACAGCGAGAACACGTCGTTGGGCGTCCACGTGGCTGCCAGCGAATGGCTGCGTGAACGCTCTGCCTTCAGCGCGTCGTTCTCGGCGACCTCCACGTTGACCAGGCAGCTGCCGTCGATCGCGGGCTGTGCGCAGGGCGGCAGGCCCGGCGAGGCCGGCAGCGCGACCAGGCCGAAGTAGCCAGGGGGGCGTCGCTGCTCGAACAGGCTGGGCGCACGGTAGCCTTGTCCGCTGGTCAGCAGGAACGACCAGTGGGGCGTTGGACTCCAACGCAGTCCCGCGCGTGGCGAGAACGCCAGGTAATCGCCATCGCGGTCCCAGCGTGCGGCCACGTCCATGCGCAGCGAGCGGCTGAGCGGCAGGCCGACCTCGGCATAGGTGGCTCCGCTGCGACGTGACAGGCGTCGCTGCTGCTGGGGCAGGCCCAGTGCCAGATCGCCCTGGATCAACAACGGATCGGGTAACGAGGCCCATGCTTCGTAGCGCAGATCGACGCCGGTGGCCAGCTGGGCCGGCCCTCCAGGCAACTGCATCAGTTGCCGCTGCATGCCCCACCAGCCCTGCCACTGGTCAGTGCGTCCACGATTGCGGATCGACGGGAACAGCTGTTGCGCTTTGTCCGCACGCAGCGAGGTAAAGCCGGGAAGGTAGTCCAGTGTCTCGGCGGCGTGCAGCAGCGGTTCGGTGCGCACGGTGCCCGGCGTGACCAGGGTGACCTGGCTGCGTTGCGCGCTGATGCCCGCATCCCAGCTGCGTGACTGCTGCTCGCGACCGATACCCAGGGTGATGTCGGCATCGCTGGCGCGCACGTGCGGGCGCACGCTTCCGGCCTCGCGCAGCACGCTGTTGAACGTGATGCCGTACAGGCCGATGGCAACGGCGGTCGGCCCCAGGTCGAAACGCTGCCGATTGTGACTGCCACGTGCTTCCAGATAGGCGTAGCGTCCTTCGCCACGCTCGTGCCGGTAACGCAGGTAGGCCGAGGCAGTATCCGACGCGGGCTGCAGCGAGCGCGGCCGCGCGCTGTCGAACCAGCAGCCATCCTCACGCTGCATCAAGGGACCTTCGCAGAGTTCGGCGGGGATGTACGCGCCGTCGTAGAACGCGCCGATCGGATACAACGACGTTTCCGCATGCCACGCACGGCGATCGCCGGCCACGTGCTCGATGCGATGCAGGTCCAGGCCGGCGAACCAGCGGTCCCCACCTTCGCGTACGCCGCCGTTGGCGATCTGCAGGCGATTCTGCTGCGCGTCGCCGCGGCTGCTGATGCCCGATTGCACCGTCGCCTCCGGGCCTTCGGCCTGTTCGCGCAGGATGATGTTGACCACGCCGGACATCGCGTCGGCACCATAGATGGCCGACGCGCCTCCGCGCACCAGCTCGATGCGTTCGATGAAACTCAGGGGAATGCCGCCCAGATCGGTGAGCCCGCCCTGTTCCAGCGACACCATCGGATAGCGTGGCAGCCGCCGGCCGTTGACCAGGAACAGGGTCGCACGCGGCCCCATGCCATCCAGGCTGGTGGTGGCTGCAGCGCCCACCGGCAGATACTGCGAATCGCCGCCGCGCGACGTGGTCATCGCCGGGTGGCCGTTCATGCCGGGAAGGTGTCGCAACAGGTCGAACAGGCTGCCGTAACCACTGCGCAGGATGTCTTCGCGATCGATGATCGTCATCGGCAGCGTCGTCTGCACGGAGGTGCGCGGCAGGCGGCTGCCGGTGACGTGTACCGGTGCCAGTTCCACCTGCGCGGGGGCCAGTGCGACGGGCGGCGGCGGCTTGGGCGACGTCACGGTCGGGGCACGTGCAGGGGGCGCGGCAGAAGCAGCGACGCGGCGGATGACGAACGCCCCCGAGGGCGTGCGCAGGATGTTCACCGGCATCCCGGAGACCAGCTGCTTGAGAGCGATCGCCGGTGCCTGTCGGCCGTCGGCGCCGGGGGTGTGCAGGCCCGTCAGCTCGCGGGCGTCGAATACCAGGGCGATGCCGCTCTGGCGTGCCCATTGCTGCAGTGCCGGTGCCAGCGGGCCGGGTGCGATGTGGTAGTCGACATTGGCGGGTTGCTGGCCGGCGTGGGCCGGCGCGGCGCTGGCAGCGCCGAACATGACCCACAGCAGCCCCCGGAGCAGCCCCCACTGCAGCGCGCCCGGTCCTGCCATCACCGCCTTTCTCCTCAGTAGGTACGCCGCAGTTCCAGCGCGCCATCCGGGCGCGCCTGGCCGGCAACCGACCATCCCAGCTCCAGCGCAGACAGCAGTTCCTCTGCGTCGCCTGCACGGAAGGTGCCGCTGACCGCGAGACTGGCGATCTCCGGATCGGCGATCACTATCTGCGTGCGGCCGTAGCGGTTCATGCGTTCGACCACGGTTGCCAGGGGAGTGGCATCGAACACCAGCCGTCCCTGCAGCCAGGCCTCAGCCGCTTCGGTCGAGGCGAGCGCAGGGCCCGGCTGTATCCGCCCGGAGGGCAGTACCTGCAGCTGCTGGCCCGGGGCCAGCGTGTGCTGCGCGCTGCCGCTGGTGACCTCCACTGCGCCTTCCAGCAGGGCGACCTCGACATGACCGTCGCGCAGGCGCTCCACCTGGAAGGTGGTTCCGATATCGCGGATCGAACTGTTGCCTGCCTGCACGCGCAGGGCCTTGCGCGACGGTGCCACCTGCAGTTGCAGCCGACCCTGCTCCAGGACCAGTTCCCGATGGCGCCAGCCCATGCGCACGGTCAACGTGGTCCCTGCGTCCAGGATGGCGGAGCTGCCATCGGCCAGCGTCTGTTGGCGGGGAGCAAGGCTGTCGTTGGCATAGATGCGGGGCGTGGGATTGCCATCGGTGGCGACCATCCAGCCCATGCCGATGGCCAGACAGAGCGCCGCCGCAGCAGCGACGCCGGGCAGCCAGCGGCGCCGGGCCGGATGCGCGGCGCGCGCCGCCGCCGTGCGCAGCCAGGGATCCTGGGCCAGGCCCGCACTCTGCTGATAGAGCGTTTCGGCCTGTACCCACGCCTTGACGTGGCGGGTGTCCTCCGCCAGCCAGTCTTCGAAGCGCTCGCGTTCCTCGGGCGTGCAGTCGTGTGCCTCCAGGCGCGCCACCCAGGCGCTGGCGCGCTCGAACACTCCCGCCTCTTCCGTGTGCCGGGTGCTGATCATTCGTTGTCCCTGTCGTTGTGCAGCGGGTGTGGCCCCAGCTCCTGGCGCAGGCCCTGCAGTGCACGGGCGATGTGTTTTTCCACGGTCTTGGCGGTGATGCCACAGTGCTGCGCGATCTGCGTGTAGCTCATCCCGGTGATCCGGTTGAGCAGGTACACCTCGCGCGCGCGCTCCGGCAGTTTGAACAGGGCCTGCCGGAGCAGGGCGAGCATCTGCCCGGATTCGGCCTGGCGCAGCGGGTCGGCTGACGTGCTGGAGGGCTCGTCGCTGCCATCGCGCTCGGCCAGCGACAGATGCGGTCTCGCCTGCGGCGAGCGGCCGCGGTCTGCCAGGCGGTTGCGGGCGATACGATACAGCAGCAGGCGCAGCTCCTCGGTGCCGTGCGCGCGATAGCGGATCAACCGTTCCATGCAGTCCTGGGCGATGTCCTCCGCATCCTCCGGGCCCACCCCACGGGTACGCAGGAAAGTGCACAACGGCGCGCGCTCTTCCCTTACGAACGTGATGAAGGCGTCCGGAGGCCCAGGCGGATCCGGTGCGCGATGGATCAGGGGGGACGAAGCGGACAGGGCTGGCCTCGGGCAACGATGAGGGGGGGCGTCACCGAGTTTTACGCGACGATGACCGGATGGGGAAGAGCCGCCGGCCTGCACGTGTGGATCATGAATTCGTTCACCTTTCACCCGGATGGCCACTGGGGGTGTTACCGCCCTTTCTGCGTTTTTAAATTTGCCGGAGGCTGTATTTCTCCTGTAAAGGCGTTCAAGAGCGCTAACTCAGCCACAGTTTTGACTGCCAACTTGATCTGAATCCGTTCATTCTTTTCCATGGCATGCAGCGGGGGAGGGCCTCCCGCTCTGACGTTTAGCTTCCCGTCCGCGTGTTGCGGGGGGGAGAGAGAACGGTATGAAGCAGTCCAAGTTGAGTCTGGCCCTGGCCGGCCTGATTGGTGTTGGCGTCATGGTCAAGGCTGATGACGCCATGGCAATGAACTATCACGTGCAGGGAGACCGCATCTTCCTCAGCGGTGGCGTCACCTTCGCCGACGTCGTTTCGCTGCCGGCGCTGCTGGCCAAGGCGCAGGCCGAGGGGCGGCCGATCCGGGAGGTGGTGCTGCGTACCTCCAACGGTGGCGCGCTGATCGCCGGCGAGTGGCTGCAGGGGGTGATCCGCACGTCCGGCCTGAACACCATCGTATCGGGCCACTGCATCTCGTCCTGCTCGATCATGCAGTCCGGGGGCGTGGAGCGCTATCTTGCCGGCGATCTGCCGATTGTCGATTCGGTGGAGATCCATGCGGCCAACAACGGCAGCAATGTGATCTACGAGCCGTCGCCGCGCATGACCCAGATCTACACCGGCAACTATGGCGGCGGCATGGATGCTGGGCTGCTGCACAAGGCGATGTACGAAGTGGTCAAGCCCAACGGCCTGCTGGTGTTCCGCGATCCTGCGCGCACCCCCGGTACGTCGGTCACGTTCGATCCGGATGGCAGCGGCAGCGCGCTGGAGTCGTTCCCTGGGCAGGACATTCACAGCAACCGGATCATCACCGCAACCGGCTATCGTGATCCGGGCGATAAGTTGAATGTCACTGCGGACGTCACCGGTGACATCAATCCGGGCTACCTGCGGTCGGGACGCCAGCTGCAGACCTTCGTCGATGATGACTTCGCGCGCTGGAGCACCGACCGGCCGTCGGCGTACTTTTCCTACGCACTGACCATCTACAACCTTTCCAGCACGGGTCCGCAGGGCATCGGCGCTGGTTCGGTGCAGGATTATCTGAGCGATCCCGGCGTGCAGGCCCTGCTGCTGTCCAAGCTTCGGCTGGGCGATCTGGACGCGTCCACGCTGGACGATTCGATGGGCGTGATCCGGATTGCCAATGGCGCTGTCTGGCGCTCGTCCGCAACCACCGGTGCGGACTTCATGCTGGTCGACAATGGCACCATCGCCCTGGAAGGTGGCGCCCTGCGTGCCCCGGAAGTGCGTGTGCTCGGTGCGGGCGTGCTGGTCGGCCACGGCGACGTGGCGGGCACGGCGATGGACAGCACTGCATTGCTGGGTGGCACCGGCCCGTCCTGGCGCGAGGATGGCTTCAACCGCCTGCGCGTGTTCGGCACGCTGATGCCGCGCGGAGGTGATCTGGTCACCCATGGCTACGTCAACATCATGCTCGGCGGCAAAGTGCTGTTCGACGTGACCGAGAGCGGCGGCAGTGCCGGTGGTCGCGTGCGCGTGGGTAATTTCTTCGACCCGTCCACCAACAAAGTGCTCGATGGCGCGCTGGTGATCTCCAAGGGCGCCTTCCTTGAACTGAACGTGGCGCAGGGCTATTACAGCAAGGACTTCCGTCGCGATCTGGTTGAAGGCCCGATCTACCAGGATGGCTTCCAGGAGGTCGTGCGGCTGGGCGACACTGGCTACCGCGCCAGCATCAGCGGCGGTGAGGTGTTCCGTCCGCGCCACAACTCGCTGTTGAGTTTCAATGTCAGGCAGACGGCCGACGGTCTGTGGCTGACCGCCAACCCGGGCTTCGACCAGTGGGATCTGTTCGCCAACGGCCCGTCCGGTGATGACCTGGGGCGTGTGCTGGGAGCTGCATCCGATCGCCAGGACAGTGGCCTGAAGCCGCTGCTGGGCGCATTGCAGTTTGCCGACCGCGACGTGGTCGCGCAGCAGGCCGGTGCGCTGCGTGGCGATGCGCATGCCACCCTGCGCCTGGCCGACAACGCCCTGCTGGGCAGCATCGGCAACGTGGTCCAGCAGCATCAGGCGGCGATGCGCAGTGCCAGTGGCGATGCCGATGGCCTGGCCGCGCAGGTCGCGCAGTCGATGTCGGCACAGCCGGGCATGCGCCATGGCACCCTGTTCAACCAGCTGGCAATGCATCTGGTCGAGCCGACGGCAGCAGGTGCGGGGGCCAGCGGTGATGGCCAGCGTGGCCACGGTCTGTGGGCACGCGGCTTCGCCAGCCATGGCCGCATCGATGCCGATG
>NZ_JBRRBV010000029.1:0-24438 GCF_056756445.1 Stenotrophomonas sp. STEN225
TTGCTCCGCGCGGTGTCTGTACTTGCCTGGGGGTGTTAGCGGTTTCCCCCCGCAAACGGGTGCCGACCCCATTCTGTTTGTCGATATCTGACAGATTTCATCCACGCAGGGCGTGGATGGCCCCACCGTCACCGGGAAACTGTCAAAGGTGGGGCGGTGTCGGAGTGCGGGGTGTCAGCCGCATGGATGCGGCTGCCAAGCCTACACGGACGTACTTGCGGCGTCCCCGCACTCCGACACCGCCCCACCAGACCGCGGATCAGCCCAGAGCCGGCTGTTGCCTTTGACGTTGCACTGGCTTGCAGCAGGTGCAAGGCGCAGCCCTGCCGAACCCCTACCCCTCCCTCCGGGGTAAACTAGCGCGATGGCTTCCCGTCCCGCGCACGACCTGCTCAACCGCGTCTTTGGTTACGACGATTTCCGTGGTCCGCAGCAGGACATCGTGGAGCACGTGGCTGCCGGTCACGACGCACTGGTGTTGATGCCCACCGGCGGTGGCAAGTCGCTGTGCTACCAGGTGCCCGCCCTGCTGCGCGACGGGTGCGGCATTGTCATCTCACCGCTGATCGCACTGATGCAGGACCAGGTCGAAGCCCTGCGCCAGCTGGGCGTGCGCGCCGAATACCTGAACTCGACGCTGGACGCGGACACTGCCGGCCGCGTCGAACGCGAACTGCTGGCCGGTGAGCTGGACATGCTCTATGTCGCACCCGAGCGCCTGCTGACGGGTCGCTTCCTGTCCCTGCTCTCGCGCAGCCGGATCGCCCTGTTCGCGATCGACGAAGCCCATTGCGTGTCGCAATGGGGCCATGACTTCCGCCCCGAGTACCGCCAGCTGACGGTGCTGCACGAGCGCTGGCCGCAGATTCCCCGGATTGCCCTGACAGCCACCGCCGATCCGCCGACCCAGCGCGAGATCGCCGAGCGCCTGGACCTGCAGGATGCCCGCCATTTCGTCAGTTCCTTCGACCGCCCCAACATCCGCTACACCGTGGTGCAGAAGGACAACGCACGCAAGCAGCTGACCGATTTCCTGCGCGGCCATCGCGGCGAGGCGGGCATCGTCTACTGCATGTCGCGGCGCAAGGTCGAGGAAACCGCCGAGTACCTGCGCGGACAGGGCTTCAACGCCCTGCCCTACCACGCCGGCCTGCCCGCCGACGTCCGCGCGGACAATCAGCGCCGCTTCCTGCGCGAGGACGGTATCGTCATGTGCGCCACCATCGCCTTCGGCATGGGCATCGACAAGCCGGACGTGCGCTTCGTTGCGCATACCGACCTGCCCAAGTCGATGGAAGGCTACTACCAGGAAACCGGCCGCGCCGGCCGCGATGGCGAAGCGGCCGAAGCATGGCTGTGCTACGGCCTGGGCGACGTCGTGCTGCTCAAGCAGATGATCGAGCAGTCCGAAGCCGGCGAGGAACGCAAGCAGCTGGAGCGGTCCAAGCTCGACCACCTGCTCGGCTATTGCGAATCCATGCAATGCCGCCGCCAGGTGCTGCTGGCCGGCTTCGGGGAAACCTATCCCCGCCCCTGCGGCAACTGCGACAACTGCCTGACCCCGCCAGCGGCATGGGACGCGACGGTTCCCGCGCAGAAGGCACTGAGCTGCGTCTACCGCAGCGGCCAGCGCTACGGCGTCGGCCACCTGATCGACATCCTGCGCGGCAGCGAGAACGAGAAGGTGCGCCAGCAAGGTCATGACCAGCTCAGCACCTACGCCATCGGCCGCGACCTGGATGCAAGGACCTGGCGCAGCGTGTTCCGCCAGCTGGTGGCCGCCAGCCTGCTCGAAGTGGACAGCGAAGGCCACGGCGGCCTGCGCCTGACCGATGCCAGCCGCGACGTACTGAAGGGCCGCCGCACGGTGAACATGCGCCGCGAGGCTGCGACCAGCGCCGGCCGCGAACGCAGCGCGCAGCGCACCGGCCTGTCGGTCCCCCCGCAGGATCTGGCCCTGTTCAATGCCCTGCGCGGCCTGCGTGCCGAACTGGCCCGCGAGCAGAACGTGCCGGCCTTCGTGATCTTCCACGACAGTACCCTGCGCAACATCGCCGAACAGCGCCCCACCAGCCTGGACGAGCTGGCCCGGGTCGGCGGCATCGGTGGCACCAAGCTGAGCCGCTATGGTCCGCGCCTGGTGGAAATCGTGCGCGAAGAGGGGTAGCGCCGGGCCTCCTGTAGAGCCGAGCCCACGCTCGGCTGTTGCCGCAGAAGCAGCCAAGCGCGGGCTCGGCTCTACATTGGTGCCGCTCCAATCTTGAACCGGCCATTCAGCCGGAAGTGCATCCGGGCCCGCTTGCGGCTAGATTAGCGCCATGTCCCTGGCCTCGACCCTGCTCCGCGTCGTGCTCATGCTCAGCCTGTTGCTCAACGGGCTGAACGCGGCCATGGCCAGCGGTCATGAGGAGATGGGCCGCATGGCCCACGTGATGATGGCGACGATGGCGGGCGACGCCGACTGCCATCACCACGCCGCCATGTCCGCCAACGAGGCGCCGCAGGCCCAACCGGCGGCCCACGATGCGCATTGCCAGATCAAGGACTGCCTGCGCAGCTGTGCCCAGCATCCCCTGCTGGCGGTGCAGGCGCTGCCCTTCATGGCCGGTCCCGGCCTGTCGCTGACACCGCAGCCGATGCCGGCCAACGGCCGCCCGGCGCCGCCGTTGCCGCCACTTTCCCGCCCTCCCATCGCCTGATCCACACGCGTCGTGCGCCACGCGCACTCAAGCCGGCCCGCTGCCGGCGTCCTACCGTGTCTGGAGTCACCACCATGAATACCCGCATTCCCCCCGGCCCGGGCGCCCTGCCCATGCCGTCGCGCCGCCTGTTCGTTCAGGGTCTCGCCGCTGGCGGCGTGGTTGCCGGCATCGCCTCGGTCGGCGTCCCGCAGCGCGCGCTCGCTGCGGCCAGTGCCGCCCCGCGCCTGGCCGGCGCACCCGCCGTGCTGACCGATACCCGCCTGGAACTGGCCATCGGCGAATCGCTGGCCAACTTCACCGGTCGCACCCGGCCGGCGATCACCGTCAACGGCTCACTGCCGGCACCGATCCTGCGCTGGCGCGAGGGCCAGACCGTGGATCTGTTCGTACGCAATACGCTGGACCGCCACCCGACCTCGATCCACTGGCACGGCATCCTGCTGCCGGCCAACATGGACGGCGTCCCGGGCCTGAGCTTCAACGGCATCGGTCCCGGCGAGACCTACCACTACCACTTCCAGCTCAAGCAGTCGGGCACGTACTGGTATCACAGCCATTCGATGTTCCAGGAGCAGGCCGGCCTGTATGGCGCACTGATCATCGACCCGGCCGAGCCGGCCCCGTACCGGCACGACCGCGAGCACGTGATCATGCTGTCGGACTGGACCGACATGGACCCGGGTGCACTGTTCCGGCGCATGAAGAAGCTCGCCGAGCACGACAACTACTACAAGCGCACCCTGCCCGACTTCGTGCGCGATGTGCGCCGCGATGGCTGGTCTGCGGCGCTGTCCGACCGCGGCATGTGGGGACGGATGCGGATGACACCCACCGACATCTCCGACATCAACGCGCATACGTACACCTACCTGATGAACGGCACCGCGCCGGCCGGCAACTGGACCGGGCTGTTCCGCACTGGCGAGAAGGTGCTGCTGCGCTTCATCAACGGCGCCTCGATGACCTACTTCGACGTGCGCATTCCCGGCCTGAAGATGACCGTGGTCGCTGCCGATGGCCAGTACATCCATCCGGTCAGCATCGATGAGTTCCGCATCGCCCCCGCCGAGACCTACGACGTGCTGGTCGAACCCAGCGGGCAGGATGCGTTCACCATCTTCTGCCAGGACATGGGCCGCACCGGCTACGCGGCCGGCACCCTGGCCGTGCGCCACGGCCTGCAGGCGCCGGTTCCCGCCCGCGACCCGCGCCCGCTGCTGACGATGAGCGATATGGGTCACGACATGGGCGGCGGTCACGGCGGTCATGACATGGCCGCGATGAAAGGCATGGAAGGCGGCTGCGGCGCCAGCATGGGGCACGGCGCGCATGGCGGTGCGACGACCACCGGCAAGGCACCGCAGCACCCGGCCAGCGAACGCAACAATCCGCTGGTGGACATGCAGAGCTCGGCCACCGATCCCAAGCTGGACGATCCCGGCATCGGCCTGCGCGACAACGGCCGCCAGGTGCTGACCTACGGCGCGATGCGCAGCCTGTTCGAGGACCCCGATGGCCGCGAGCCCAGCCGTGAGATCGAGCTGCACCTGACCGGCCACATGGAGAAGTTCTCCTGGTCGTTCGACGGCATTCCATTCGCCAGCGCCGAGCCACTGCGGCTGAACTACGGCGAGCGCATGCGCATCGTGCTGGTCAACGACACGATGATGCAGCATCCGATCCACCTGCATGGCGTCTGGAGCGATGTGGAGGACGCGCAGGGCAACTTCCAGCTGCGCAAGCACACGGTGGACATGCCGCCGGGCACCCGCCGCAGCTACCGCGTGCGCGCCGATGCGCTCGGCCGCTGGGCCTATCACTGCCACCTGCTCTACCACATGGAAGCGGGGATGATGCGCGAAGTGAGGATCGAAGAATGAAGCGCTCCCTTTTCTCCCCCAGCCTGCTGGCAATGGCCCTGACCGTCGCACTGCCTGCTTTCGCACAGTCGCACGCGGGCCATGACATGCCCACACCCGCACCGGCACCGGCGCCGAAGACCAAGCAGCCCACTGCCGAAGACGCGGTTGATCACTCGAAGATGGATCATTCGACGATGGATCACTCGAAGATGGATCACTCGAAGATGGATCACTCGAAGATGGATCATTCGACGATGGATCACTCGCAGATGGATCACGCGGCGATGGGTCACGGCACGTCCGCGCCGACCGAGCCGCGCGAGCCGATTCCAGTGCCCACCGACGCCGATCGTGCCGCCGCGTTCCCGCCCATCGCCCATGGCGCGATGGAGCATGCGCCGGAGATCAACAGCCTGCTGCTGATCGACCGCCTGGAGCATTGGGACGGCAAAAACAGCAACGGCCAGGCCTGGGAGGCCACCGGCTGGATCGGCGGCAACATCAACCGCCTGTGGCTGCGCACCGATGGCGAGCGCAGTGAGGGCCGCACCGAATCCTCGGCGGTGGAAGCACTGTACGGGCGCAGCGTGTCGCCCTGGTGGGATGTGCTGGTGGGTGTCCGCCAGGACTTCCGCCCCGCCGATTCCCGAACCTGGGCGGCCATCGGCATCCAGGGCCTGGCGCCGTACAAGTTCGAGAGTTCGGCCACGCTCTATGCCGGCTCCGGCGGACAGCTGCTGGCCAAGGCCGAAGTGGAGTACGACGTGCTGCTGACCAACCGGCTGATCCTGCAGCCGCTGGTGGAGGCCACCGTGGCCAGCAAGGACGAACCGGAGTACGGCATCGGGCGCGGCCTGAACAAGGTCGAGGCCGGACTGCGCCTGCGCTACGAGTTCAGCCGCCGCTTCGCGCCTTACATCGGTATCACCCATGAGCGCAGTTTCGGCGATACCGCCGACTATGCCGGCGACCACGCGCGCGACACGCGCTGGGTAGCGGGCGTGCGCATGTGGTTCTAGTCGGCACAATGCGTGCAGCAGCCGGCCCCGGTTCAGACCGGGGCCGGCTACACTGCGGCACGTTCTTTCGCAGCTTGCATCATGGCCTTGCAGATCCGCCGCGCCACCTTCGCCGACGCTGAAGCGCTCTCAGCGATCGCCATCGCCACGTACACCGAAACCTGGGGCGACTCCTATCCGCCGCAGGATCTGCATGCGTTCCTGCACGCGCACTACAGCACGCAGCCGCAGCGCATCGAGCTGTCCGATCCACGCAGCGCGGTCTGGCTGCTGCTCGATGGCGATACGGTGGTTGGCTATCTCGCCGCAGGAGCCAACACCCTGCCGCATGTCGACGCCCGCGACGGCGACATCGAACTCAAGCGCCTGTATGTGCTGGCGGCGTACCAGAACGGCGGCCACGGGGCGCGCCTGATGGAGGCGTTCCTGCATTGGCTGGATACGCCGCAGCGCCGCACCCTGTGGGTCGGCGTCTGGGAGGAGAACCTCGGCGCACAGCGCTTCTACGCGCGCTACGGTTGCAGCAAGGCCGGCGAATACGACTTCATCGTCGGCGACAGCCGCGACCGCGAGTTCATCCTGCGCCGGACCTGACGCCCCCGGGATCGCCGCTGCCCCGTGGGCCTGTCAGAAATCGAACAGGTCGGACAGGAAGCTTTCCTTCTTCTTTTTCTTGTAGCCGTAACCGTGCTGGCCACGGTTTTCGTCGTGACGCTGGCCAAGGTGGCGGGTATCGCGGTGCATCACCGGCGGTGGCACTGCCGCCGGTTGTGCCTGTGCTGGCGGCGGTGGCGGCACCGCCGCACCAGCATTGGCGCGCTCGATGATCTTGTCCAGTTCGCCACGATCCAGCCACACGCCGCGGCAATTCGGGCAGTAGTCGATCTCGATGCCATGGCGCTCGGCCATCTGCAGGGTCTGGGTCTTGCACACGGGGCACAGCATCGGCATTGCTCCTGTCAGGTCTGCTCTGGACTCTACCTGCTCTGCGATGACTGTCCGGCAACGCATGACCGATGGCAGGGGGACTTCCGGCGCGTGCCCTGCATCGCGCCGCCTCGCACACTGCGGTCTGGTCCCGCATGGAATGCGCTGATGAGTGTCCTGTCCCGCCTGCCGACTGCCGCCCGGATCCTGCTGGTCCTGCTGGGAACGGGCCTGGGGCTGAACGTACGCGACATCGCGGCGGCGCTGGGACGGCCCATCCCCGGCCTGCCAATCCCCTATGGCGGCAGCCTGCTCGACAACGCCCTGGCGGTGCTGGTGGCCGTGCTGCTGGCCCTGCTGCTGCGTCCGCGCCACATGGGGTTGGCCGAAAGCCTCGGCCTGCGCGGCAACGGGATGCGCGGACCGCTATGGGTGCTGCTCGCCAGCCTGCCCTGCTGGGTGGGTCTGGCCGTGCTCGGCCGACCCAACACGGCGCTGACCGCCCTCGATGCGACGATGCTGGCCGTTCTGTTCCCGCTGGCCGAAGAGATTCTGTTCCGCGGCCTGGGCTTCATTCTGCTGGTGAAGATCGTGCGCGGCCCGTGGCCCTTGCTCGCACTGCCGCAGGCCCTGTTGTTCGGCATGGTGCACTGGCTTGGATTCGGCGGTTTCGATGGCGGCGGGGTGGCGCTGTTCGTCGGTACGGTGATCGCCTTGGGCGGCTTCGTCTTCGCCTGGCTGGACCGCCTGGATGGCAACACCCTGTGGTGCGGCCTGGTGCTGCATGTGTCGATGAACCTGGCCTGGAACGTGTTCAGCCTGGACGACGCCGTGGCGCTGGGTTGGCAGGCCACCAGCCTGCGCATCGGCACGGCTCTGCTGGCGGTCGCGATCCTGGCCTGGGACATGCGCCGGCGCCGCCGTCTGTAACATCCACGTGGCTTGCCGTGCACGCCGGGATCACTACCGGATTGCGCATACTTGCGCGCCTTTTCACCGCCGCTGTCCGGAGTTGTCGCGTCATGTTGCTGTCCAAGCGCCACGTTGAACCGCGCGTCCTGCTGATCGAGGACGCGGAGGAGACCCGCGAACTGAGCCGCATGGCGCTGGAAAGCCAGGCCTGCCACGTTGTGGGGGTGAGCTCTGCCGAAGCGGCACTGGGCCTGCTGGCCGCCGGCGAGCGGTTCGACCTGCTGTTCACCGACGTCAATCTGGGCCCGATCAGCGGCATCGAAGCCGCCAACCGGGTCCGCGGCCTGCATCCCCAGCTGCCGATCCTGGTGACATCGGGCATGGACCAGCACGCCGTCCTGCCGCAGTTGCGCGACGGCATCCATTTCCTGCCCAAGCCGTACAACATGAGCGAGTTGCTCGATGCGATCCGCCTGTGCTTCCGCCACGCGGATGTGGGCGTATTGACCGGGCCGGATGCACAGGCGGCGTGAATCATCCATCCACGCCCTGCGTGGATGACCTCCGCCGTCAACCGCTGCTGTACGGCCCGGTGCCCGGAAACACCCTCAGCAGCGCGCGCGTGATCACGTCCGGGTAGACCGTGAAGTGGTCCTCGTCATCAATCACCATGTTCTCCACCTTCAACGAACGCCCGCTGCTGCGCAGCTGCTCGGCGAACTCGGCGTTGTCGCGCAGCATGTCGTTGCGGGTGAAATAACGCGGCTCGGGCTTGACCGTTTCAAAGCTGCCTACCGACAGCACCACCGTGGTCGGCTCCGTCGGCGCCTTGGCCTCCGCCTGCATGCGCGGCACGCGATGATCATCGAACCACAGCGACGGACTGGACAGGATGTAGCTACGGAACATGTCCGGGCGCGTGGTCAGCACATAGGCACCGAACAGGCCACCATAGGAATGGCCTGCATAGGCGCGCCGCGCCGGATCGGTGCGGTAGCGCGTATCGATCATCGGCAGCACCTGCTCGGCAAGAAAGTCGCGATAGTGCGCGGCACCGCCGTAGCTGACGTCATCACTGTAGTCCCGCGGATCGGTACGTGCCGGGTCGCTGGGCGTGTAGTCGCGCGAGCGGCTCTGCCTGGAGGTCAGCCCCTCCTGCGGCGGCAGCCCCACCAGGATGAAGTTTTCGATGTTGACGCCCTGCTGCCCCACCATGTGTCGCACGCTGCGTACCAGCGGGAAGCTGTACAGCGCGTCGGTCACGTACAGGACCGGATAGCGCTTTTCCGGATGTGCGGCGTAGTCGGCCGGCAACGCCACCCACACCGGGTAATCGCGGCCGACCGGATCGTGCACGCGCAGCGCCTCGGTATCCGGCAGCACCACACCCGGCGCGACGGTAGACGCGCTTTGCTTTGCCTCACTCTGCGCCGCCGGTGGCGCCACCGACATCGCACAGCCACTTACGGCCAGACAGGCCGCCACACTCCATCCACGCACACGCTGCATCCACACGCTCCCGTTACGGGCGGCGCACCGGATGGCGCCGCTGCCGCATCCTTGCATGCGGTGCACGCCGGTGCCAGTGCGGTCAGGGCGAAGCCGCTGGCGGCGCCGGGAACAGCGTGCGCAGTGCCTGCAATGCGGCCGGGTGATAGATCGTGGCGTGGGTTTCTTCCGGCAGCGGCAGGTACTTCACCAGCGGCGACGGCGACGGCTGTTGCAGCAGCGTGGCCAACTGCGCCGCGGAACTGGCCAGTTCCGGTTGCCCACTGCTGGCCAGGAATACGCGTGGCTTTGCGCGCATCACTGCCGGCAGCTGCTTGGCAGCACCCGCCAGCATCGTGCCCCGGTTCCACCACAGGCTGGGATCGAGCGCGATGTAGCTGTTGAACAGCGACGGTTCCTGTAGCAACGTCTCGACCACGAACAGGCCGGCCAGCGACTCGCCGATCAACGCACGCTCGTCGGTGGTCGGATAGCGCTGGCGCACCTGCGGCATCAGTTCATCGCGCAGGAAGGTGCGGTAGGCCGCCGAACCGCCGATGCGCGGCGCGATCTTCTGGTCCTGCGGGTCCTTGCTGGGGCCGGTCATGTCGCGGCGGCGCTCGGTGTTCTCGATGCCGACCAGCAGGAACGGGCGCATGCTGCCGTTACCGGTCAGCACCTGCACCAGCCCCGCCACATGCAGGAAATCCTCGCCGATGCCGCCGTCGGGCATGTAGAGCACCGGCAGCGGCGTGTTCGGGTCCAGCCCCCACGGCTGCGGGCGGTAGACATTGATGCGGCGGGTCTCGCCCAGCGCCTTCGATTGCACGGTGAAGGTCTCGCCGATGACGAGCGGCGCGGCCGGCGTTGTCTGAGCGGACGGCGCGGGTTCGGCGGCCATCAGTGGCGCGGGGGAGACGGCAGACAACAACAGCGACAGCACGATGGGGCGCATGGGGAACCCGTCCTGGGAAAGAGGCCGAGCATAGCGCGAGGTCGCTGTAGATCCACGCCAAGCGTGGATGGATCACTGTAGAGCCGAGCCCACGCTCGGCTTGGCCCTGACGCGAACTGCAGCCGAGCATGGCTCGGCTCTACAACACATCGCTCTGGCGCGGACGCCAACATCTCGGTCGTCGCAAATGCACCGATTTTCGAGGGTACGACTCGCAGGCCTTGCCACCGCTGCAGGCGAAAGTCACGCCCATTTTCCACGCGACACATCACGGCATGGTCGCCGCCACCCGCTGTTCTCGACAACTTCCAACGCGATAAACCGGGCGTAAGCATCAACACGTCGCGTACTGTCGCTTGCCGCATCAGATGCGCCTGCGCCACCATCGTCGCGCGCCTTGGTTCCGCATTTCTCTTCGGAGAATCCTCATTGAAATCCAAGCGCGTGCGTAAACACCATGCAGCGCCACCGACAACGGGTGGCACCGGGCCTGCAAGCCCGTAATGACATTCACGCTGTTGTTTGCGCTCACCGGCCGACGCTGTCTTTGGATGGTGCCGGCGGGTGATCCGTCGGCCGTTATGGCGGGCGGTGCGTGGGGGTTTTCGGACCCGCCGGTTACTGCGTGATGTCATTCCGGCTTGCAGCCACGCATCGCCTGCCACCCGTCCTGCGCGGTGGCATTCCCACCCCAGCGCCGAGGAAGCCGACATGAACCAGCGTCCGCCGTATGCTTCAGATACCGCCAGCGTCAACGATGACGATGACAACCCATCGCCCGAACTGAGCACCTTCCTGGGCTGCCTGAAACGCATCCGCGCGGGTGAAGGTGCCGATGGTCTGCCCTGGCCTGAGGCCGACGTTTCCCCGGGGCGTGGGGTTGCCCTGTCGCGGGTGGAACGGGCTGCCATCGGCATGCTGACCGTGGCGGAAATGCTGCACGCCGCCGACCGCTGCCGGGAAATGGCCACGCCGGACCGGCATCTGGACGCCGGGGTGGTGGAAGGGCTGTTCTTCGCTTGCCGCAGCCTGGCGGAACTGGTGTGCCGGGATGTGCGGGCCGAGTAGCCCGCTGCCGCAAAGCGGTCCATACTCGGGCCGGACCGGTCCATCGTCATGTTCAAACCTACAAGGAGGTACGCATGTTGAATGCAATGATCGTCGTCGCACTGGCCGCAGGCCCAACCGCATCCGCTCCGTATGGCGACTGCCTGCTCGCTAACCTCCAGCCCGGGCTGTCCGACCGTGCGGTGCAACTGGTGCAGCAGGCCTGCGCCGCGAAACATCCCGACAGCTTCGCTGCATCGGTGGAACTGGAGCGCAGATACAGCGTCCAACGGCAGGCGCAGTTCGATGCAGATCGTGCCACGGCGGAGCGGGCCGCGAACGCCGCCGCCCGCGCTGCGAATGTGGCTGCCACCGTGGCGGCGGAACGCGCAGCAGCAGAGGCCAAGGCTGCGACGGCGAAGTAGCCTCCACAGGAGGTGGGGAACGCACCCATTGATCGCTGTCCAAGGAAAGGAATTCCCATGCAGATGACGTCGCTTGCTTTCGGCATCGCGTTGTTGACGAGTGTGTCTGTCGGCCCGGCACTGGTCGGTGCAGACGCCGCCCCCGCAAAGGCGCGTACCACCGTGGAATCGCGGACGACCTGGCCAGCAGGCTCCGTCGAGGCCGCGTCCATTCTGGCGTGGGTCAAGGCACGGTCTCCCGGACATGCGCCCATCACCTCTGGGGGAGATATCTCGATTGTCCGCAGGCAGATTGAGCCGAGGCTGGTTACTCGAACATCCTCCGGTGGATCATCTGGACGTCCTCGGGGTAAGTGAATGATGAAGAACTACGACGACAGTGCGCCAAAAGTCAGTCCATCTGGGAAGCGGGCGAATTAGCCGCAACAAGTGAACCCCACCCGGACTCGTCGGAATCCGGGTGGGTCCACACGTCAGTTCGCTGAATTAACTATCGCCTCAAGAACACCCCGGCCTTTTGCGTCCGAGAATATCGCCCAATTCTCGTAGATATGTCGATTCTCTCTATTCCGCCTCAGCTCAGCCTTAAGAAGCTCTTTGCACTTATCCGCATTGCCCATCAGATAATGCGCACACGCGGCGGCAGCTTCGTTTCCCGACTTTTCGATAACCTCTTGCAGTTTAGCCTTCTTGGGGGACTCATCCTGTCTCACTCGTGCCAACTCGTAATTAATCAGCAGCTCCGGATGTCCAACGCTCCAGCCAACCTGCTCCAAAGCCGCTTTCGCAATTTGCTCAGCTTCCTTGTACTTCTTCAACAAAAGCAAATCGTGAATTTCCTCATTCGATTGATCAACGCCAATGATTCGAAGCGTATTCATTGCACGCAACTGCGCAAGCGCACCCTCAACATTACCACGCGCCAATGACTCGTTTCGACTCAGAAGATGACGATGTATCGGATAAAACGATTTGCCGTACTCACGAATGATCTCAGAGATTCCAGACGAGTCCTTCTGGTAAACAAAGTACCGGGAAAGATGAAGTGCATCATCCGGAGACTTCTCAGCCTTAAGCGCGGCTTTCATCGCAGTCACAGCACCCGAAAGATCACCACTAGCCTCCAACAGGTGGCTGGCCTTCCTGACAAGGAAGTCTCTACGGTTCGAGAGCTCCGAATCCAGATTTATTTCACTTACTTTCTTGGAAAGATCAGCTGTCCTATCTAGCGCCGACATCGCATCCATTTCCAGCCAAACATATTCGGCCCGCATGTACTTCGGCTTCTGCTTAGTAGCTGCAGCTATGTCCAGCAGTAAGGAGTCGGCTTCGCTAGAGCCTCTATCCTCTTTGTACCTAGAAAGCCTATTGAGGCGCGCCCGCAACGCCCTCAATGACGCTGAGTCCATCGATGAGCATCGAGAAGAGATCTCATCCATCCTCCTCCGGAAATCCTCCTTAGGCATAATCTCCTTATAGAAATGCTTCCCAAGCATGTCCCAAGCCCAGTTATTGAGCCCCGGATTGCACCGTATGCTGGCCTGGAAGTGATACTCAATCTTCTCGCTGAGGGCGTTACTATCGAAGCCTAGGGCAGCACGCCTTGCATCCAGAAGAGCCGCCAACGCCGCATTGTGCACTTTGAAGCTGTTTGGAGCGAATTCAAGACAAGAATTAACTGCAATCATCCGCTCATCGTGATCGTGCAGGAGATGCGTCTTCCGGATGTAATTATCCGGATCAAGAGGATCAAGAGCGATTAGATCGTCCAAAACCCTAATTGCCGCCTTAACATCTCCCGCAAACTCCTCAGTCCGAACGAGCAAATCATAGAAGCGCTCACGTGCGCGAGCCCCAGGCTGCTTTTCGAGTTCGGAGCGAATCCTTTCACGAGCCTCTGAAAATGAGTTCGAATCTATGAGTCGACGAATCTCAATCATCGCGACCGTCTCACGATCACTCAGCTCGTCATCATCTGATTCCTGAGGAAACCTTTTTATATCGCGAAACGTGCTGAACAACTCTTCCCGCGAGTTCTGTCGCTCAAGGATTTCAAGATCTCTCTTGATCACCTCAGAGCTAGAGCTTCTGAGATAAGTATTCTCGCAGAAGCCCTTAATGATGGTACGGGGCTTATCATTAACTATCCCAGTGTCAATAGGCAAACTATTGCCAATCAAGTCATTATGAAGCTGCGCCATCAGCTCATCAAATCCGTCAATCTCGACGAAATAGACGCGATCACGCCAAAGCAACTTGATTAGCTCATCACTTGGCGCCTCACCCCTGCGAATACACCAATATATACCATGCTTGAAATGATCTTCACTTCTAAGGAGATATTGAAGAACATCCATGATTGATCGATCACAGCCACTGTACCCGACCACAACCAGACCAAAGTCCCTCCCAAATTCCACAAATTTCTTCCGAGTATTTTCCTCAAGCGATTCCGTCTCTCTCACGGTAGACTTTATATCATCGAAAAGGTAATCACCGTGCAGCTTAATAATCTTGGGGCGCGTTGAGGTTACTGACACACTTGAGATGGCAGAGTCATGAGCGCACATCATTGGGCGACTCTGCGAGAACTGGAAGAAAGACTCAGTTATGAGATCATCAAAGTTCGTCGTAAACATCGTATTGATGTACCCGTCATCAACCAACCTAATCAAATAGGCGTAGCCAAGATTGGGTACTTTTCCAGCGACCTCTTTTTCCACGAACATGCGCCTCTGACGGGGCAGATCGAAATTCTTTTCGAAAAGCGCAGAGTATTCGCGATTTGCGTTGTACCAAACACCTTCGTGCTTGCTCAATCTTTCTTTAGCAGCGTCAACTTCGTAAGCCTCGCCTGGATAGAGACGTTCAAAAACTTCGCGTCGCCATTCCTCCACAAGCGCTCCGGCGCTCCGAACGCCAGAAGAAACTGAGCAACCAGCTCCGAGAAGGAACGTGTAATTGGGCACCTCTGAGGTGCGTGAAGAGATGAATCGGCTCAGATCAGCGTATGTACGCCGTTTGGCTGAAAGCTGCTTGAGTGGATCATGGTCCATCACTACTCCCCCTGTGTAATTTTGCCACCCCTCACGCCCAACCATTGGAGTGAAGGCCGCATGCAGAGTATGCACGCGCCCCGCGCCGGAAGGCGATTGCAGGTGGGGGGGGGGGGCGGATTACGGAGACAACTACGGAGGCGATGAAAAAAGCGCCATTCGGGCGCTTCAGGTCTCTGAGTGCAATGGTGGGCCGTGTAGGATTCGAACCTACGACCAAAAGATTAAAAGTCTTCTGCTCTACCGACTGAGCTAACGGCCCGGTGCACTGCCCCAGCCGCGTGGCGGGGGTGGGCATTCTACCCTACTTTGCCACGCGACGCGAAACCCCATACCCGCAGCCCGGGCAATCAAGCGCCCGGGCTGCCGGCTTGAACCGGCTTAAACCTTCCGCCCGCACCGCGCATCCCATCCCTGATCCCCACTGGAGAGCCTGGATGCGCCGCTGCCTGCCCCTGATCGCCGCACTGCTGTTGCCCGGCGCCGCGCTGGCAGCGCCGTCCCCGGTGCGTAGCGACGACATCGCCCGCTTCTGGGCGACCTACGATGCCGTCCGCACCGAAGCCGATGCCGACCGCCGCGTAGCGCTCGTGCAGCAGCGCTACGTCGACCCGGGCAGTCCCGGCCTGCATGCGCTGATGCAGGTCCGCAATTACACCGCGCGCGAGTATGCCGAGGCCATGCGCGCGTGGCCGCGCTTCTGGAACTCGGTAAGGCCACTGACAGCCAACGCCCGCAGTGCCAGCGCGACGCTGGAACAGGATCTCATGGCCTTCCGCATGCTCTATCCCGCCCTGCGCCCGGCCACGATCACCTATGCGGTGGGCGTGCTGCGTACCGGCGGCACCACGCTGGGCGACCAGGTGCTGATCGGTGCAGAGATGGCACTGGGCGACGCGCGCGTGGATGTCAGCGAACTGCCGGAGCCGATGCGCAGCCGCCTGCGCATCTTCTATGACAGCCGCCCCGGCGCGAACAACGCGCAGAACAACCTGCATGAGTATGTGCACACCCAGCAACGCGAGACCACCGGCAATCTGGCGCAGTACGCGGTACGCGAGGGTGTGGCCGAGTACATCGCCGAGCGCATCAGCGGCAAGCGCCCCGCCCTGCCGCTCTATGCCTACGGCCCGTTGCACGAAGCGGAGATACGCACCCGTTTCATCGCCGAGATGGACGGCGATGACCTGGACAACTGGCTGTACAACAGTGCCCGCAATCCGTTCGGCGTGAGCGACGTGGGCTACTACGCCGGCTATCGCATCGCGCAGGAGTACATGCGCCGGCAGGCCGATGAGAAGGCGGGGATCGCGCGGATGATCGAGCTGGACTACGCCGATCCCAAGGGGGTGCGGGCCTTCATCGAAGCTTCGGGTTGGTTGCAGCAGCGGTAGCGCCGGGCCATGCCCGGCGCACAGTGCCAACCAAGGTTGGCACCCACCAGAGTCAGGCCTGACCGGCGCTCAGTGCCAACCAAGATTGGCACCCACCATTGGGGCATCAGCCCCCATCACCTCAGGCGTACAGCGTCGGGTCGGCCACGCCGGCGTCGGCGAAGCCCTGTGCACGCAGGCGGCAGGCATCGCAGTGGCCGCACGCGGCACCGTTGGCATCGGCGTTGTAGCAGGACACGGTCAGGCCGAAGTCCACGCCCAGGCGCACGCCCTCGCTGACGATCTGGCCCTTGCTCAGGAACTGCAGCGGCGCGTGCACCTTGATGCCCGCGCCTTCCACGCCGGACTTCGTCGCCAGGTTGGCCAGGGTCTGGAAGGCGGCGATGAATTCGGGGCGGCAGTCCGGGTAGCCGGAGTAATCCACGGCATTGACGCCACAGAAGATGTCGTTGGCGCCCAGCACTTCGGCCCAGCCCAGGGCCAGCGACAGCATGATGGTGTTGCGTGCGGGCACGTAGGTGACCGGAATGCCGGCACCGCCGGCCTCGGGCACGTCGATGTCATCGGTCAGTGCCGATCCACCGATGCTGCGCAGGTCCACGTCCACGGTCTTGTGCGCAACCACGCCCTGGGCCTTGGCCACACGCGCGGCGGCGTCCAGTTCGGAGGTGTGGCGCTGGCCATAGCGCACGCTCAGGGCATGCACGGCAAAACCCTGTTCCTGGGCCATGGCGATGACGGCGGCTGAATCCATGCCGCCGGAGAGAAGCACGACTGCCTTCTTCATGGAAAATCTTCCGGTTGGGGGAGGAAAGCCAGCACGCTGTCCCGCGCCGGAGTTGCATCAGGAAACAAGGGCGGCCTCAGCGGCCCGGCTCATCGTTCCACAGAATCTTGTGCAGCTGCATCTGGAAGCGTACCGGAAGCCGGTCTTCAACAATCCAGTCGGCCAGCTGGCGCGCGGTGATCTCCCCCTTGCTGGGCGAGAAGAACACCGTGCAACGCTTCACCAGCTCGTGCTCGGCCAGCAGGGCCTTGGCCCAGTCGTAGTCCTCGCGGCTGCAGATGACGAACTTGATCTGGTCGCGTGCGGTCAGCAGCGGCAGGTTCTCCCAGCGGTTGCGCGCCACCTCGGCCGAACCAGGGGTCTTGATGTCGACCACGCGTGATACGCGCGGGTCCACCGCGCTGACGTCCAGCGCACCGGACGTTTCCAGCGAGACGTCCAGGCCGGCGTCACACAGCTTCTGCAGCAGCACCAGGCAGCGCTTCTGCGCCAGCGGCTCGCCGCCGGTCACGCAGACGTGACGCACGCCCTGGGCCAGCACTTCGGCCACGATGTCGTCGATATCCCACCAGGTGCCGCCGTGGAAGGCGTACGCGGTGTCGCAGTACTGGCAGCGCAGCGGGCAGCCGGTCAGGCGCACGAACACGGTCGGCCAGCCGGCGGTATCGGCTTCGCCCTGCAGCGAGGTGAAGATCTCGGTGATCTTCAGCCGCGGCAGGGGCGACTGCACGATGTCGCTGGGGGTGGCGACGGCGTTGGACGGGGTAACGGCGGTCATGGCGGGAACTTCTTTGTGGGACACGTGGCGGGTGGGCTACCGTGGCCGGTAACGAAAGCAGCAGAGCATGGCTCGGCTCTACAACAGCAACCGGACGGGCATGGCCCAGCCGGTGATGCGAGCCGCCGGGCATGGCCCGGCGCTACCGGATCCGGGCGGGTTGGCCGATCCGGAAACGAAAGCAGCCGAGCATGAGCTCGGCGCTACGGGACACGTATTGTACGCCCGGTCAGCGGATCTGCTGGCCCAGGCGGATCGACTGCAGGCGGTCCTGCGCGGTGCGCGCGGCGTCCGAGCCGGGGTACTGCGCCACGACGGTCTCCAGCGTCTGCTGGGCCTGATCGACCTTGCCCTCGCCATACTGCGAGAGGCCGACCTTGAGCAGGCCGCCCGCGGCCTTGTCATGGGTCGGATAGCGTGAGAGCAGCTCGCGGAACTGGGTCTCGGCCATCGGGAAATTGCGGGTGGCGTAGTAGCTCTCGCCCAGCCAGTACAGCGCATTCGGCGCGTACACGCCGTTCGGATACAACTGCAGGAAGCTCAGGAACAGCTGCGCCGAATCATCGTACTTGCCGGCCTTGAGCGAATCGAAGGCGACGTTGTAGGCGGTGCGCTCGTCGCCCGTGGCGGCCAGACTGCCGGGATCGCCATGGATGGACGGCGGCCGCTCGGAAGTGGCCGCCGCTGCCGGTTTGGCCGGGGCCGGTGCGGCCTGCGGCGCGTTCGCCGGAACGGGGGGCAGGACCGGGGCATTGCTCCCTTCCAACCGGTTCAGGCGGCTGTCCAGGTCCAGGTACTGATCCTGGGCGGACTGCTTGAGCTGGGCGTTGTCGTGCTGCAACTGCTCGATCGAGGCCTGCAGGCTGGTCACCTGCTGCCGCAGCTGGTTGATCTGGTTCAACAGGTCCTGGTTGGCACTGTTGTTGTACATCTGCTGCTCGAGCGCGCCGACACGATCGGCCAGACTCTGTCGCTGTGCATGCGCCGGTGGGGCCGCCACGAGGGCTGCCGCAACGACCAGCATCAGTTTGATGCCAATGCGCATGGATTACTGCGCGGTGTAGACGATTTCGACGCGACGGTTCTGCGACCAGCAGGACTCGTTCGACTCGGTGCAGACCGGACGCTCTTCACCGTAGGACACGACGGTCAGCTGCGAAGCCGAGCCACCGTTGGCCTGCAGCGCCGAGCTGACGCCGTTGCCACGACGCTCGCCCAGGGCCTGGTTGTACGCGCGCGAACCACGCTCGTCGGTGTGGCCCTGCAGGGTGATGCGCGAGGACGGGCGGTCACGCAGGTACTTGGCGTGGCAAGCCATGATGGCCTGGAATTCCGGCTTCACGTCTTCCTTGTCCAGGTCGAAGTAGACAACGCGCTGGCGCAGGCAGGCATCGGTATCCAGGTCGCCCGGGCCGTACAGGCCGGAGGTCGACGGACCGGTCGGGGTGGTGGTCGAGGTGCCGGTGTCGACCGGGGCTGCCGGCTCTTCCTTCACCTTCTTCGAGCAACCGGCCAGGACGGCCACAGACAGCAGGGAAACAAGCAGAACACGGGTGGACTTGTTCATGGCGATACCTTTGTGGCTCCTAGGCCGATGAGGGGTTCAAGACAGCGAAAATATTAACACTCTTTTAGCGCTGGGTACGGTATGGGGACCATGCCGGCTCGCGCACATCACCATCGGCCAGAACCAGGCGCTGGCGAACCCGCGCATCGGCCGAAACGGCATACAACACACCACGGCCACCTTCGCGGGCGGCGTACAGCACCATGCTTGCGTTGGGCGCAAAGCTCGGCGATTCATCCAGCGAACCCGGGGACAGGGTGCTCCAGCGCGGCGAGCCCAGCGAGCTGTCCATCATCGCGATCTTGTAGCTGTTGCCCGAGCCCTGGGCCACGGCGATCTTCTTGCCGTCATAGGACACCGAAGGCTTGGCGTTGTAGTTGCCCTGGAAGGTCACGCGCTCGGCGCTGCCGCCGCCGGCACCGACCTTGTAGACCTGCGGACGGCCGCCGCGGTCGGAGGTGAAGTACACCGCGCTGCCGTCCGGTGCCCAGGTCGGCTCGGTATCGATGGCGAAGTGGTTGGTCAGCTGGGTCAGCTGCTTGCTGCCCAGGTCCATCACGTAGATTTCCGGGTTGCCGGAGCGCGACAGGGTCAGGGCCAGCTTGCGGCCGTCCGGCGAGAACGCAGGCGCGCTGTTGATGCCGCGGAAGCTGGTGACCAGCTCACGGGCACCGGTGGCGATGTTCTGGATGTAGATGGCCGAGTTGCCGCGCTCGAAGCTGACGTAGGCCAGCTTGCCACCATCCGGGCTCCACGACGGCGACAGCAGCGGCTCGGCCGAACGCACGATGGTCTGCGGGTTGTAGCCATCGGAGTCGGCCACCATCAGCGCATAGCGCATGGCGTCGCCCTTGCCGCTGGCGGTCACGTAGGCGATGCGCGTCCAGAAGGCACCCCGGACACCAGTGATCTTCTCGTAGATGGCATCGGCCATCTGGTGGGCGACGTCGCGCATGGCATTGCCGCGGGCGGTCATCGCCAGGCCGAGCAGGCGCTCGCCCTTCGGCACGTCGAACAGTTCGTATTCGACACGGTAGGCACCGGCACCGGCGTCCAGCACGCGGCCGACCACGATGTAGTTCTGCTTCAGCGCGCGCCAGGTGGCGAACTGGATCTCGCCGCCACGGACAGGCTTTTCCACGATCTGCGCTTCGGGCAGGGTGCGGAACTGGCCCGAACGTTCCAGGTCGGCGCGGACCACACCGGCGACATCGGTCTGAGGTGCGGCCGACGAGCCCTGGTAGGGCATCGGCACGATGGTGATCGGCAGCGCGGACGCGTTGCCACCGATGATGTCGATATCCAGTCCCCTCTGCTGCGCGACGGCAGCGAAGGGCAGCAACAGGGCCGCAAACACGGCAAGCCAACGAGGCATCTTCTTCATGGAGCGCTCAATAGGGGGAAACCGGAACGAGGGATAGCAAAGCGGCGGTGAACCGCTTCGCAATCATGAACCAAGGGTACGTGAATTCCGGGTCAGTTCCAGCCCGTCCTCTCACGCCCCATTAACGTATCGGTCGGCTGCCGCGCGACGGGGCGACCCGCAGGCCGGCCCGCGCGGCCGATCAATCCTGCGCGGTGAAGGTCAGGTTGAGCGTGCGCGCAAACACCGATTCGAATCCGCGATAGGGCAACGGCTGCGCATTGAGCACTGCGGCCTCGATCGAACGCCTGCCGGCTTCGTCATAGGGGCAGTTGGCGCCCACCTTGGCCTGAAGCACCTGCCCCCCCGGAATCTGGGTGATGGTGATCTGGCAGCGCTGGCCCAGCGGCACACTGTCTGGACGCGTCCAGGCGCTGCGAACCTTGGCCTGGATCGCGGCAGCGTACTTCGCCGACAGATCATCGCTGTTGCCACCGCCCCCAGCGGCCGGCTGTGCCGCGCCGGTGTTGCCGGCCGGCGCGCTGCCGGCGGCGTTGCGTGCGGCGGCGACCTGGCGCAGCTTCTGCTCGGCCAGCTTGGCTTCCTTCTCCGCCTGTTCGCGCCTGGCACGGATCTCGGCGATCTTCTTCTGCCGTTCGGCCTCGGCCTGGTCGGCGGCCTGCCGCTCCTGCTCGGCACGCTTCTTCTTGGCGTCTTCTTCCTGCTGCTTGGCCAGGCGCAGCTTCTGCTCGGCTTCTTCCTGGCGCTTGCGCTCGGTCAGGTCGATCTGCTCCTGGCGGCGCTTGGCTTCCTGTTCCTGCCGGGCCTTCTCCTGCGAGATGGCCAGTGCGCTCACCGCCTCCTGGTCCTGCGTATCGGGCTGGGCGACACGCTCCTGCGCCTGTTGCTGCTGCGGCGTGGGAGCATCCTGCGGACGTGGCTCGGGAATCGGCTGCGGCGGTGGAATGGTGTCCTCGGGCACCGGAATCGGCTCGGCAACCGGCGGCGGCAGATCTTCCAGCTTCTCCGACTGGCGCAGGGCCTGGCGCGCAGCGGCCGCCTCCGACGCGGACAGCGCCAGGCTGGCCTCGACCGAGGGATCACCGGCAGCGGCATCGGTATTGCGCGTGGGCGACCACAGCCACGCCAGGATGAACACCAGCGCGACCAGCAGGTGCACCAGCACGGCCAGCGCCAGGGGCAGGCCCCAGCCCGGTTCCTGCTGTCGCGGAGGCGGCAGGGTCTCAGCGTGCATCGGTGGCCAGGCCTACCTTGTCCACTTTCGCGCGCTTGATCACGTCCATCGCCGCGATGACCTTCTCATAGGCCACGGCACGGTCGGCGGCGACGATCACGCGCAGGCCCTTGTCCTGTGCGGCGATGCCGGCCAGGCGCCCTTCCAGCTCCTCGGCAGACACGGCCGTGGGCTCCTTGGCGTCGGGCAGCTTCAGGCTCAGCTGGCCGTCCTGGCGCACCGAAACGATCACCGGATCCTGCTTGCTCTCCAGCGCCTTGGCATTGGAGTTCGGCAGGTCCACGTCAAAACTCAGGGTGAGCAGCGGCGCGGTGACCATGAAGATGATCAGCAGCACCAGCATGACGTCGATATAGGGAACGACGTTGATTTCCGATTTCAGCTTGCGGCGCTTGCGGCGACCGATGGCAGCGGACATGGCTTGGACTCCCGGGTCAGGCGCTTACTCGTCGCCAGCGCTCTGGCGCTGCAGGATGGAGCTGAACTCGTCGGCGAAGGTCTCGAAACGGACCGACATGCGCTCCACACGGGTGGTGAAGCGGTTGTAGGCCCACACCGCCGGGATCGCCACGAACAGGCCGATGGCGGTGGCGAACAGCGCTTCGGAGATGCCCGGGGCGACCGAGGCGATGCCGGCCTGGGCGCCGCTGCTGATCATGTCGTGCATGGTCACCATGATGCCGAACACGGTGCCGACCAGGCCCACGTAAGGCGCGGTCGAGCCGATGTTGGCCAGCAGTTCCAGATTGCGCTCGAGCTGGTCGACTTCGCGGGTGTAGGTGGTGCGCATCGCACGTTGCGCGCCTTCCAGCTGCGCACGGCCATCCAGCCGGCGCTTGTCGCGCAGGCGGGTGAACTCGCGGAAGCCCGCCTCGAAGATCGCCTCCAGGCCGCCCACGTTGCGGCTGCGGTCGGTGGCCGAGCTGTACAGCTTGCCCAGGTCGGCGCCGGACCAGAAGCGGTTCTCGAACTCGTCCGCCTCGCGGGTGGCCTGCTTGAACACGCGGGCCTTGCGGAAAATGATCACCCAGCTGACGAACGAGCCGACCAGCAGCAGCAGCACGATGATCTTCACCGGCAGGCTGGCCTTGGCCATCAGTTCGAGGTAGTTGATGCCGCCGCCGGTGGTGGCCTGGGCAAGGGTCTGGGTCGCGGCGTTGCTGACGTCAGCCGGCAGTGCCTCGGTGACCGTGGCCTGCAGGGCCAGGAGCGTTGCGATCATCCGTTGTTCCTCAGTGTTCGGATTCGGGGTGGAGGTAGGGTTGCAGCACGGCAAGGACGGCGTCGTCCATGCCACGCGGGCGGAAACTGGCCGCGTCCAGTGCGGCGATGCGGACCTGCGCCGACAGCAGCAGTTCGCCGTCGCGCTCGATCCGCTGATCGAAGACCATGCTGGCCTTCTTCAGCTGGACCAGCGTGGCACTCACCTGCAGGAGGTCATCCAGCCGCGCCGGCCGGATGAAGTCCATCTGCATGGCACGTACCGCGAAGACCATGCCGTGCTCACTGCGCATGCGCTCCTGGCCATAGCCCAGCGCGCGCATCCATTCGGTCCGGGCCCGTTCCATGAAGGCCACGTAGCGGGCGTGGTAGACCACCCCGCCTGCGTCCGTATCTTCCCAGTAAATGCGTGTCGGCCAACTGAATAGTGGCTCAACCGACATCGGGAACCTCCGCGAACAGGTCCTGCGGCGGGTTCTTCGGCTTCAGGCCCATGTGCCGGTACGCCTTGTGGGTGGCCATGCGGCCGCGCGCGGTGCGCACCAGGAAGCCCTGCTGGATCAGGTAGGGTTCGACCACGTCTTCCAGCGTGCCGCGCTCTTCGGACAGCGCGGCGGCCAGCGATTCGATGCCGACCGGGCCGCCGTCGAAGTAGTCCACCAGGGTCCTGAGCAGGCGCCGGTCGAGCTCGTCGAAACCCTCCGGGTCGACCTTGAGCATCTGCATGGCCGCCTGGGCGACCGCCACGTCGATATGGCCACCCGCCTTCACCTGGGCGTAGTCGCGCACCCGCCGCAGCAGGCGGTTGGCGATGCGCGGGGTGCCACGCGCACGGCGCGCGATCTCCCCTGCGCCATCGGCGGTGCAGTCGATGCCCAGGATGGTGGCCGAGCGGCGTACGATCCGGGTCAACTCCTCGACACTGTAGAACTCCAGCCGCTGGACGATGCCGAAGCGGTCGCGCAGCGGCGCGGTCAGCAGGCCGGCGCGGGTGGTGGCCCCGATCAGCGTGAACGGTGGCAGGTCGATCTTGATCGAGCGGGCCGCAGGGCCCTCGCCGATCATGATGTCGATCTGGAAATCCTCCATCGCCGGGTACAGCACTTCCTCGACCACCGGCGACAGGCGGTGGATCTCGTCCACGAACAGTACGTCGTGTGGCTGCAGGTTGGTCAACAGGGCGGCCAGATCACCGGCCTTTTCGATCACCGGGCCGGACGTCACCCGCAGCGCCACCCCCAGCTCGTTGGCGATGACGTGGCTGAGCGTGGTCTTGCCCAGCCCCGGCGGACCGAAGATCAGCACATGGTCGAGCGCGTCGCCGCGGGCCTTGGCCGCTTCGATGTAGATCTCCAGCTGCTCGCGCACCGGCGCCTGGCCCAGGTAATCGGCCAGTCGCTTGGGGCGGATGCTGGCGTCGGCGGCGTCATCCTCGCGGGTGGCGCCGGCGCCGATGATGCGGTCGTCGGTCATGTGCTGATTATGCGGCAAAAGCGCGGGTTTCGGCCGGGCTGCGCCCGGCGCCCGCGGTAGTGCCGGCCGCTGGCCGGCAACCTCAACAGCAACAGCCGAAGCGGGCTTCCTGGGGAATGGCGGGGTGGGTCCGGTTGCGGGGGACGCTGCAAGTACGTCCATGTAAGCTCGGTCGCCGCATCCATGCGGCTCACGCCCCCGCAACCG
>NZ_JBRRBV010000030.1:0-19331 GCF_056756445.1 Stenotrophomonas sp. STEN225
CGCCGGCATGGAACCCAGCGGCGAGAGCCCGAACCAGGAGCGCGGCATCGCGCTGCATGCTGCACAGGGCAAGGTGAGTGCGCGTGCGCACAAGAACCAGGCGATCGTGGCCGCAAAGACGCAGGTGCGCATCGCCAGTACCGAAGCGGACGTGCAGCTGTCGGCACCGAGCAAGCATCTGCTGGCGACGGCGGCCGGGGCCTACATCCGGATCGAGGGCGACAACATCGAACTGGGCGCACCGGGCAAGGTGGAATTCAAGGCGAGCCAGCGCGAATGGCTGGGGCCGGCGAGTGTGGTGGGGCAACTCGCCGTGCTTGCCGCAGATCTCAAGGCGTGCCCAACCAAGGACAGTCAGCTGGCAGCGGCCGGCACTGCAACTATCTGAAATGAATCATCACTCGCTTGAATCGTTGATCCGGGATGTCGGTGAAAGATTGCATGGTCCGCGCCAGCCGCGCTGGGCAGGCGCAATCATCGATCCATTGGTGCGCGACCCACTTGATGATGGGCTTGTCGCGGAGCTGGGAGCAACCAAACTCAGAATCAATGTGCCGCTTCGTGACAAAACGCCGTCGCGCCTTCCGTACCTTCTTCTGCTGGAAGCAACCTCTGATGGCGTCGCGCTGCTGCACGCCACCTGCCTTGAGGCAATGGAAGAGCAGCGGAACCCCGATAGCGAGGCAGAGCACGGGTTCGCCATTGGGCCTTGGATCGGCTTCGACTCCGAGCCTGATGAGATGGCCAGACATTGGGCCACGATCTGTACGATTCGAGTAGCCGGGCAGGGACGCCGGTATCTGCGCCTTGCGGATCGGCGGGTACTCAAGTGGCTCTGGCGCCGCCTGGACGCCGCCCAGCAGGCCTTCATGGCAGGACCCATGACGCAGATCCTGGTGTTGGGGCGAGATTCGAGTGTCGCTGAACTCCGCGTGTCAATGACACCACAGCGGGAGCACACTGGGCTCCTATGGAAGTTCGATGGGAGCATGCTTGACGAGTGCGAGGCTGTGCAGAGCATGCTCAGAGGATGGCGGCGATTCGCACCAACCGTTCCGGCGAACTACCTCGATCTGGCCGAGTTCGCGCTATCCGAGGCGCAGGCCGCTGGCGCCCAAAGCCTGCATGATCGCGTGCTCCTCGGAGCGTACGCCTTGCAGGTAGACAACCACGTTCTCAGGTCGCCAGAGCTTCGGCGACTTGTTGCCACATCCCAGGCACAGGCCACGAATCTCGCTTTGGCCCTTGCTGCGATTCCCGATAGCAGGTGGGACGCCATGGCACTGGCCGTCCGACAAGGCCGATCCGGCGCTCGCCATCTGGAGGCCACTCAAGGAGAGAGCATTCATGGCTTCAGGTGATAGCAATCAATATTCGAGCAACGCCATCACCGCTGCCAGAAGAACCCAGACGTGCGGTGCTGGCGGTTGCCCGTCATGTGTCAAGTCTGGTCTTCCTGTGTTGCTTACCAGGCCGGGGCTGGCTGAAGCACGATACGCCGCCAGATCAGCCGTGCAGACACGCCAACTGATGGCCGGGCTTTCCGCGCCCGACCTGAAGTTCTCCGACTATGTCATGCGTGCGCTGAGGACAGGGTACGTCTACGTCTACTATCAGACTCCAGCAATGCATGCGCTGATCGGTGGAGAAGGTTGGGAGGCTTACGCTGTCGACGAGGCAGGCTATGTCAGCCCCATTCCGTTGGAGAATCCACCTCTGCCAGAGGAAATGCCGCGCTTCAGTTGTGAGCGCGCGGCGGGCTATGCCGCCGCTATGCTGATCAACATCAAAGAGCCCTCCCGTGCTGGTGAGGTCTGGATAGGTTTCAGCGAAGTGCCGCTATCCGTGAAGGTAAGGCAGAACTACGCGGCAGACCCGGAGCTTCTGAACCAGCGTTTTACTCGCCTGAACGCGTCCACCGGTCAAAGCAGCCGTGCGCTGGCGCTCACGGATGGTGCGATACAGGGCGCAATTGCGGACTACGACGTCGAGCGCGGTCGCATGCTTGAAGGCCTGCGCGGAAATCCCCATCGTCCAGGGCAGGTAGCGCTGGACAAGAATGGCAAGGTCCCGGAGAAGCCGGCTTCGGAAGATGCGCAGACCGAAGAGCGGCGCGAGTCCGCCAAGGACGTTGCCGCGGCGGCGGCTGCAATCGCGGGCGCATCCAGGGATCCAGCCGCCAGGCAGCCTCTGATCCTGGGTGTCAGCGACCCGGTCGGCATGGCCCACGAAGCCGCGCATCTGCGCCTGACACTACCCAGCAAGGCTGTGACGTGGTTGATGGCGCAGAAGGACGGTGCGCGACGCCTGCAGACTGCAGTG
Source organism: Stenotrophomonas sp. STEN225 (assembly GCF_056756445.1). NCBI lineage: Bacteria > Pseudomonadati > Pseudomonadota > Gammaproteobacteria > Lysobacterales > Lysobacteraceae > Stenotrophomonas > Stenotrophomonas sp. STEN225. The sequence goes on from NZ_JBRRBV010000030.1 coordinate 2,323, forward strand.
ACGCTGGTGGGGCTTCAGCAGATGCTGGTTGAGCAGGCCAGGGTGCGGGAGGCTGACTTCCGTGATCGTAATCCGCCTGCGATGTCCGCAATGGATCTTCGTGCGGAAATGATAACGAAGACAGAGTTCGAGGCTCGCCAGAAGGCAGGCATCGTTCCTTCGTCCGCAAGCTGGTCGCCGCTCGCTATTCCCATGAACGGCCCGTGGGGTAAAGGCGTCGCCTCAAGCGGACAGAACGGCTACGGCACTGTGCACGTAGCCGGCGGCGCTTTTGAGGCCGACGCGCTTGAGCTGATCGAGAAGATCAAGAAGAAGGCGTCGGGCAAAACTCGCGACACCGTCACCGGAAAGTTACTGGGCTGGGAAGACTACCTGAAGGAGTTTGGTAGGTTCTCCGCTGAGGACAAGGCACTGCGCAAGCACATCCAGGGGGATCATCGTGATCTTCTGTCGTGGCACGGCCGCAAGCTGGTCACCGGGTTCGATTTCGATGAGACGAGCCCCGAAGATGGCATCTACTACAGCCAGGTGGTCGCCAACCTGTTGCACGGCGGGCCCATCGACGACGAGGCCGTGGAGTGGTACGCGGACTTCGTAAAGGATGATCCCAGCAACAAGGACAATCTGCTGGTCAGGGCCATGCTGGGCAATCAGAAAGATGCGTTTGAGCAGTTTTCCGGGTGGAGCGTCGAAGAGGGCCAGAGGAACAAGGCCACTGACATTCTGAACAACCTGCTGGATCTGGCAGAGAAACTGAGCGAATCCAACCAGGGCGGGAAGGCGGCCGCGCTGGCCGTGAAGCATGTTGACACGCTGCGGGTTCTTGCACGTGCGTATGCCAGCCCCCTGATCGCGATGGTGGGCGCCGTAGCGCTTGGCGCAGGGAAAGTGAAGAAGACGCTCTCCCCGCTTCTGTACGACCGTGTCATGGCCTTGTTGAGCAGTATGGTCAAACGAGCAGCCCCGCAGATTACACATCTGATTGTTGATGGCCCTCTGCGGATGGCAGGGCGCGCGTGGCGGGAGGTCTCAAGGGCATTCACTGCGGCTGCGGCCGACACGCCGGCCGGCAAGCGCAATGGCGTGAAGAGCCTGGTGATTGGAAGCGGAAGCTCTCTCCAGCTGGCAGGTGCCGGTGAAGCGGCTGATACGCGAGTGAAGCTGCATCTGTGGACCAACCAGAGTGAAGAGCAACTGCGCGCGCTTCAATCCACGGTCCAGCCGGGGCAATCCGTGGCAAATGCGCGGCCAGCACCGGGATCGATGATGACGGGAGTTGTAGTTGCGGCTGCTCCCATCACGATGGGGTCCAGCGGTCTGATGAGCCTGGCTTCGGCCACCCCCAAGGTGATTGCCGATGTGCCTACGGTGATGAGTGCCGGTGCCGGCATCATTCAGGCAATGGAAGTTGCCAAAGCGTGGAAGAAGATGGAGGTTGGCACGGCGAAGGAGCGCAGAGATGCCATCTTCAGTTTCTTCTCGGCCGGATTGGGCGTTGTTTCCGCGTTTGTTGATGTTGCCAAATCGTACGCGCAAACCGTTCTTAGGAAAGTCGTTGTGAAGAGGCTGGAGGCCACCGTCGCGCTATTTGCGGCAATTGGGTCGTTTATTGATTCTGTGCAGAGCTTTATTTCAGTGGTTGATGATATTAAGAATGGTCGGCGCGCCGTTGCGGTTGCGCATCTTCTTCAGGGTATTTCATTCTTTATTGGCGGAGTGTTCTTCAGCATCTATGCTGCATCGATCCTGATCCAAGGTCTTGGAGTAAGTACATCTTGGCTGGGGTGGGGTATCGTCCTTATCGTCTTAGGGTTTGCGCTAGGCTTCGTGGCATCTATGCTCATGACGCACCCCATGGAGGACTGGGCGGCGAGAACTATTTGGGGGGATAATATTTCATCTGTCTGGAAGGCCAATGAGATCGAGCTTCAAGAGCTGAACAAGGTTATTCTCGGCATTGAGGTGGATGCACAGTATAGAAGCTCCATGAGTTGGAATAATCTCACTTCCATTGATGATGTAATTATTGAGGGGGCGGTAAAGAAAATTACGGGCCATGACTTGGGGTCCCGATTTACTAGGGAGTTCGTGGTGAAGCTGAAGGTAGTGGAGCAGATGCGGAAACGGCTCGGAATAAATCTTCAGGTTTATGGGGGTGGACTGTCCGGGACCGAAGTTATAGCTGCTTACTCTACGGATGAGAAAGGTAATCCTGGGGAAAACTGGGGGTCTGATGTTTCAGGAGGGAAAATTGATCATGCTTCGATGGATGCGGTTACCATTTCCGGGTGCATCGAAAGTGGAAGATTCTCGGCATTGGCTGTGGAATTAATAATTCGCGACGCTCTTTCAGAGGGGGACGTCATTGTTCATGAAAGGATGGTGGTCGAGTGACCAGATCTTCCAAAAGAAGTGGTGAGGTTAGGGTCGATGAATGGGAGGGTGAAGAGCCCTTCTTTGACGTCGATTTTGCAAGGCAAGGTAGCAAGCGTGGTGGGCAGGTCGGGGTTTTCCCGCCGAGGCGAATACTTAGTAGCTCCGAGACTGCGCCCGTGCACTCCAGTCCTTCGTCCTCTGATTGCGTACTTTTTGCCTACGAGAATGGTATATGGGTGGGCTCTCTCCGGGGCTCAGGAAGTCCAACCCTGCTCGCGTGGTTTGGTTTTCTCCCATCATTCGGGCTGCTTGTGGCTGGCTGTTATGCAGTTTACATATTGTGGAGATTGGGTGCGGGGGCTGTCGAGGATCCAGGATTTGCTCTGGCAATTCTATTTGCTGCTTGCCTTTCCTTCTCTGTGGGCATAAGTTCATTTAGTGTTCTTTTCCGTATTCTGATAATTATGCCATCAGACTTTCCTGTTATTTTTAACAGAAATTCTGGTGATGTGTGGGTTGCAGTTCCAAAAATGCCATCTTTCATTCGTATATTTGAACTCAATCCTGTGAGATTTGAACGCCATAGTTGGGCAAGTCTTCGGCCTCGGGCGTACAGGTTCTTAGAAGTCACGCCGGGTGTAAGCTCCGCTCGCTGGACCTACATTTTGACGCTGGTCTTTGGGAAGAAGGATGACCCTAAGAAGGTCGTCCGCGAACTGAATATAGGTTTCAAGGGCTGGGGGGACGATTTCGAGCTGCTGCAACTTTGGGAGCATATTCGCCGATATATGAACGACGCCGGCCCGGCTTTGGACCAAGGCGAAAAGTTCAAGACCTTCAGCACGAGCCGACTTCCCAAGTTCCCGGATGAGGCAATGGCGGCCTTGGGGCGAAAGCTCTCGGAATCCGAGGCTTGGGAAATTACGAGGGCCTAATGGCCCTGTTATTGGCGGTGGGCCAGATGAAATGTGAACTCTAAAGAGCCCCGCTGCTGAAGAACAGAGGAGGTCGGTCTATGAGAGGATTTTGGTTGAATGAATAGACCCAGGAAGCGGTATGGCGACGTTCTGGTTGAAGAGTGGGACGGCGAGGAGCCGTTCTTTGATACGGATTTTGCAAAGAAGCGGACTAATGGCACCGGACAGGTTGGTGTGGCCCAACCCCGCCGGATCCTGAATTCCACTGGCGGCGATCGAGTTCACAGTGGCCCCTCATCGTCCGATGTTGTTCTGGCGGCCTATGAGAACGGCATCATGATTAGTGGGCTGAGAGGGTCCGCAAGTCTTTCATTACTTGCGTGGTTCGGATTTCTTCCTGCATGCGGGCTGATGTTCATGGGGCTTTGGTGTGCCTATGTAATCGTTCAGGCCGGGGCGGGGGTTATGGATCAGCCAGGTCTTGCAATTGGCTTGGTAATTGCTGGTGTGATTGGTTTTACATCAGGTGTAAGTATATTTAGCGTACTGCTGCGTGTTCTTGTATTCATGCCATCTGATTTTCCGGTTTTGCTTAATAGGAAGCTCAAGGAGGTTTGGGTTGCGGTTCCAGCGATGCCATCATTCTTTCGAATATTTGAACTTTCTCCGGTTATCTTCGAACGGCATAGTTGGGCCAGCCTGAAGCCGCGCACCTACCGGCTTCTTGAGGTTACGCCAGGCGCAAGTTCCGCTCGGTGGACTTACATTCTGACGCTGGTCTTTGGGCAAGAGGATGACCCACGAAAGGTCGCCTGTGAAATGAATATCGGCTTCAAAGGCTGGGGAGATGATTTCGAGCTGCTGCAGCTTTGGGAGCATATTCGCCGATACATGAACGATGCCGGCCCCGCTTTGGACCCGGGCGAAGAGTTCAAGACCTTCAGCACGGGCCGACTTCCCAAGTTCCCGGATGAGGCAATGGCGGCCTTGGGGCGAAAGCTCTCGGAATCCGAGGCTTGGGAAATTACGAGGGCCTAATGGCCCTGTTATTGGCGGCGGGCCAGATGAAATGTGAGCTCTAAAGAGCCCCGCTGCTGAAAAACGGAGGAGGTCGGTCTATGAGAGGATGGTGGTTGAATGAATAGACCCAGGAAGCGGTATGGCGACGTTCTGGTTGAAGAGTGGGAGGGCGAGGAGCCCTTCTTTGATACGGATTTTGCAAAGAAGCGGACTAACGGCACCGGACAGGTTGGTGTGGCCCAACCCCGCCGGATCCTGAATTCCACTGGCGGCGATCAAGTTCACAGTGGCCCCTCATCGTCCGATGTTGTTCTGGCGGCCTATGAGAACGGCATCATGATTAGCGGCCTGAGAGGGTCCGCAAGTCTTTCATTACTTGCGTGGTTCGGATTTCTTCCAGCCCTGGGTCTCGTCGCGTCCTCGTTCTTTGGTGCCTCTGTCTTGCTCAAGGGGGGCTGGGAGTTTCTGGTGCATGAGCCCGGCGTTGCGTTTGGCTTCGCATTTGGGACCTTGTTCGGTGCACTCTTTGGAACTAGTGGATTCAGTGTTCTGTTTCGTATTCTGGTGCTGATGCCATCGGATTTCCCGGTGATTTTTAACAGGAAAACGAAGGATGTCTGGGTGACAGTTCCTTCGATGCCGTCATTCATACGGATCTTTGAATTTCAACCGGTGAAGTTTGAACGGCACAGTTGGGAGAGTCTTCAACCTCGAACATACAGAATTCTCGAGGTCACTGCTGGCATGAGTTCTGCTCGCTGGACATACATCCTGACGATGGTTTTCGGACGTGAAGACGACCCCACGAAGGTCGCCAGTGAGGTGAACATCGGCTTCAAGGGATGGGGAGACGATTTCGAGTTGCTGCAGCTTTGGGAGCACATTCGTCAATACATGAACGATGCCGGCCCCGCTTTGGACCCGGGCGAAGAGTTCAAGACCTTCAGCACGGGCCGACTTCCCAAGTTCCCGGATGAGGCAATGGCGGCCTTAGGGCGAAAGCTGTCGGAGTCTGAGGCGTGGGCTGCTCCAAAGACTTGACGCAAGATCGGCCGCGTCGGCATTTGACCTGCCCCGGTTTGTAGTCTCGACAACCACGATCTGGCGTGTCGGCCATGAGCCTTCTCCCCTCAGACGGGAGAAGAACCTAAAAATGGCGGGGGTTACCGTGCCGCCGCAATCGCCTTCACCCGCGCCCTGGCCAATGCTTCACCAATCGCCGGGCCTTTCAGGTGCGTCGTATCCAGATCCCGTGCCTGTACCGATAGCGCCGCCTGATGCAGGCGCTTGAGCGTTTCGCCCTGCGGGTAGTCACTGTCCTCGAATCCCAGCCGTCCGCGCTTGTCGGCCTCGCAGCACAGGGCGATGCGCGCGATGCGTTCGGGCCGGCGCAGCGCGTCGCAGCGACCGAGCAGTTCCAGCACGGTGGCATCGCGGAGCTCGTCGATGCGGTGCACGTTCAAGTGCTCGCGGCAGACCGCTTCCGCCAGCTGCTGGTGTTCGGCCGGGACCTTCAAGCGGGCGCACAGCGCCTTCAGCGGCGTAATGCCGCGCTGCTCGTGCATGATGTGGCGCGGCCATTCCTCCGGCGGGGTGAGGCCCTTGCCGAGATCGTGGGTGAGCGCGGCGAAGCCGACCAGGTCATCGCCCGGGGCCAGTCCCGCTGCCATGTCACTGACCATCTCCTGGTGCAGGCCGGTGTCGATTTCCGGATGGAACTCGGCACGCTGCGGAACGCCATACAGCGCCTCCAGCTCGGGCAGGACCGGGCCCAGTGCGTGCGCCTCGTGCAGGGTGCGCAGGAACGCCGAAGGCCGTTCGCTTGCCAGCGCCCTTCGTAGTTCCTGCCAGACGCGCTCTGGTACCAGCGCGTCGAGCTCACCGCTGGCAGCGACCTCGCGCATCAGCGCCATGGTTTCGGGGGCAACGGTGAACCCCAGCGGGGCAAAGCGGGCCATGAAGCGGGCCGCGCGCAGCACGCGCAATGGATCTTCAACGAAGGCAGGACCGACGTGGCGCAGCACGCGCTGCTCGATGTCACGCACGCCGCCGTAAGGATCGACCAGCGCACCGCTGTCTTCGTCGCAGGCAATGGCATTGATGGTGAAGTCGCGGCGCTGCAGGTCCTCTTCCAGCGTTACCGCCGGATCGGCATCGACCACGAAACCGCGATAACCGCGGCCGGATTTGCGCTCGGTGCGGGCCAGGGCGTATTCCTCACCGGTCTGCGGATGCAGGAACACCGGGAAGTCCCGCCCCACGGCGCTGAAGCCCTGCGCTTCCATCTGCGCGGGCGTGGCCCCGACCACCACCCAGTCGCGGTCGCCGGCGGGACGCTGCAGCAGACGGTCGCGCACGGCGCCGCCGACAAGATAGATCTTCATGGCGGGGATGATGGCATGCCCGGCGTGCAGAGCCGAATCAGTCGCCGCCCTGGCCCGCGTCCGCCGGACAGCTGAAGCTCTTGCGCTTGTCGACCAAGCGTCCCATCAGGCGGTCGCTCAGCGGCAGGGCGTCACCGTTGAGGCGCCAGTCGTAGATCACGCTGAAGGCCAGCACGCGCGCGACGTACTCGCGCGTTTCCTTGTAGCTGATCGTCTCGATCCACAGGTCGGGATCGAAACCGGGGCGCTGGCTCTGCCAGCGTGCCGTAGGCGTCGGACCGGCGTTGTAGGCGGCGATGGTCACATAGGGCAGGCCGTCGTACTTGTTCATCAGCTGGCGCAGGTAGGCGGTGCCGATGGCGATGTTGGTGTCGGGGTCGTAGAGGCTGTCGGCACCGCCGTAGCCGGTCAGGCCGATGGACTTTGCCACGGCGGCACCGGTGGCCGGCAGCACCTGCATCAGGCCCATCGCATTGGCAGGCGAGCGCGCGCGCGGAGTGAAGATGCTTTCGGCGCGGATTTCCGCAGCGACCCAGGCCGGATCGATGGCATTGCGCGCCGATTCGCGGCGGATCGTGGCGTCATGGTGCAGCGGGAAGCGCAGGTCATACAGGCGCTGTTCCTGCGGCTGCTTGCCGAGGGAGAACACCGCGCGGTCGAACCAGCCGTTGTCCTGGGCCACCCGCACGGCCAGTCGGCGCTGGGTGTCATCGAAGCGCGACAGCGCGCTGTTCCATTCGGCCACCGCCCAGCCGGCGCGATCGATCTGGAACAACGCCACTGCGCGCTGGATGGCAGGATCGCGAGCCACTGCGGCCTTGGCCTGTTCGCTGTCGTTGGGTTTCCACGGGCACAGCGTGTAGCCCTGCTGCAGCTTGTCGGCCGCGAGGAAGCCGTGGAAGGTGGGCGTGCGCGCGGCCTCCCGGAACAGCGACTGTGCCTGCTGTGCCTGCCCGGTCTTCTCCAGCATGCGTCCTTCGTAATAGCGCCAGCGTGGATCGTTGCGCTGTTTCGGCGCCATCTTGCGGATTGCTGCCAGGGTCGCCGGCCAGTCGCCACGCGACATCGCTTCGCGCACGCGCCATTCATGCAGGCGCTCGTCGTAGGCGGCGTCGGGGACTGCATTGAGGCGCCGCGCGGAATCAGGCAGGTAGGAGGCGACCGTCCACAACGCGATCTGGTAGCGCACCTGGGCCTGCTGCTCGACACTCAGGCCCAGGGCCTGCGCGTACTGCGGCAGCTGCTGCTCGGTGGCATCCGGATCGGCCTTGGCCAGCTTGACCAGGCCATCGGTGGCGATGCGCCGGCTGCGATCATTGCGCGGCCAGTTCAGTGCGCTGGCATTGGGCTTGTCGACGAACGCAGCATAGGTGTTGGCCAGCGCCAAGTCGGCAGCCGGCAGTCCGCGCGCGGCGCTGCGCATCACCGCCGGCTGCTGCGCGTCGGCGGCCGCGTCGATGCGCTCCCAGCGCAGTGCGTCGCTCAGGCCCCCCTGGGCCTGCAGCACGGCGAACACCGCATCGCAGCCGTCGGGCAGTGACTTGCCGTTCCGGCGCCACAGCTCCTGGGCGTCGCTGATCCATTGCGGATCGACGCCGCCGGTCACCTGTCGGGCGGTCAACTGCGCACAGCGCAGGCCGAGATTGTCGGTAGGCACCCAGTTGGCGAGCAGGGTGGGCCAGTCCTGCCGGCGTGCCACCGAAGGCAGCCACACGCTGCGGAAGGTGGTGGCCACGGCCTGGCCCTCGTAACGCTTGAGGAAGGCCTGCGCCTGCGCGGTGTCGACCGTGTCGATGTTGCGCCGCAGATTGGCGTACTCCAGCCAGCCATAGGCCGGATGGCGGCTGAGCGCGGCGGCCTGGCCGGGATCGAACTGGCCGCGTTCGGCAGCTGCGATGGCGGCTTTGAGCTGCGCGTTCTGGGCATCGAGGGACTGGGCACCGGCGCAGCCGATCAGCAGCAGGGAGGCCAGCGGGAGCAGGGACAGGGCGGTCGAAGAGCGTCGGGTCATGGCGCCAGCATAGCGGGCACTGGCTGAATTCAGTTTCGCATCGCGTGCACGCCAGACAAAGGCAACGGCGGCTGAATGCAGGTGCATGCAGCCTCTGCCGCAACGGCGGGATGCCGGCGTAACGTCAGAGCCGGGCGAACCGCCCGGCTGCAGGGAGCGGCACATGGCGTTCAGTAGCGCAGGAAGGAATGGCCCGCTGGCGGAGATCAATGTCACGCCATTGGTGGATGTGATGCTGGTGCTGTTGATCATCTTCATCGTGACCGCACCGATCGTGGCCCGGCCGATCGCAGTGCAGTTGCCGCAGGCGACCGATCGCGTGGTCGCCCGGCCGGACCCGCCGCCGCCGATCGAACTGCGTCTGGATGCAGCCAACCAGCTCAGCTGGAACGGCCAGCCTCTGGCCATTGCCGATCTGCAGTCGCGCCTGCAGGCGCAGGCGGGTGAGCATGCCGGCAACCTGCCGGAGCTGCGCATCGCGACCGATCCGGCGGCCGAGTACGAAGGGATGGCACGCATCCTGGCGGCGGCCGAGGCCACCGGCATGGAGCGCATTGCGTTCGTGCGCTGAGCAGCGGATGAGGGGCTGTCGATGGACAGCCCCTCCACCAAGAGTGCTTTGGAGCACTCCGCGGATGCCGGCACCTGCTGTCGCAACAGGCGCGTGGTCAGCGCGCCAAGGCTGGGACACGGCACAGAATCTGTCGCTATCTGATGCGATTGCCCGTCAATCGCGTCAAGCCCGCGTGAAAGGGTGTCGGTCATCACGCCGTGATTTTGACTACTTGTTTACAAAGGAGACGCTGCCGCCATGCAGGAGGGGCGTACGGCAGCCAATGTCCCGACATTCCTTTGGAGAGAGAGCGAATGAATCACCTGCACCACCGCCCCCTGGCGGTTGCCGTCGCCCTGTGCGTGACTGCCCTGGCACCGCTGGGCGCCGCCGCACAGTCCACCACCAACCTGGACGCGGTCGAGGTCACCGGTACCCGCATCAAGCGCGCTGAAGTGGAGGGCCAGGTTCCGATCCAGACCCTGACCCGCGGCGACATCGAGCGCACCGGCCTGAGTTCGATCGGCGAAGTGCTGCAGCAGCTCACCGGCTCCGGTTCGGCGCTCAATGCCAAGTTCAATTCGTCCGGCAACTTCGGCTTCCCCCCGGATGGCAGCGGCGTCGGTGCGGGTTCGGCGCAGGTCGATCTGCGCCACCTGGGGGCCAAGCGCGTGCTGGTGCTGGTCGATGGCATCCGCTGGGTCAATGAGTCATCGGCGTCGGGTGTCGGCGCCGCGACCGATCTCAATACCATTCCGCTGGCCATCGTCGAGCGCATCGAAGTGCTTGAAGACGGCGCGTCGTCGCTGTACGGCTCCGATGCCATCGCCGGCGTGGTCAACATCATCACCCGCCGTGATTTCGATGGCGGCCAGGTGACCCTGAACTACGGCGAATACAGCAAGGGCGACGGCACGCAGAAGGGCGTGGACCTGGCCTGGGGCAAGAGCGGTGATCGCTTCAGTCTGTTCCTCGGCGCCAGCTGGACCAAGCAGGATCCGGTGTATGCGAAGGACCGTGAACAGTCGCGCTTCCCGATTCCCGGTACCGGCCTGGCCTTCGGCAGCGGTGCCATTCCGCAGGGCCGCTTCGCCTTCGTCGACCCCAACACGGGCGCGCAGCAGAACATCGTGCCCAACACCGGCGTGAGCAATCCACGCTATGACGGCAGTGCCGGCTGCAACCGCACTGACGACTACCACTGCTTCACCAGTGCTGACCGTTTCAACTTCGCCGAGTACAACATGGTGCTGACGCCGTCGGAGCGGAAGGGCCTCTTCGGTCAGTTCCGCTTTGACATCACCGACAACGTGCAGTGGTACGTCAAGGCACTGGGCAACCGTCGCGAGTCGACCAACCAGGCTGGCCCCGAGCCGCTGTTCTTCGGCCCCGATGGCGCCACCGGCAATCCGCTGGCCGACAACATCACCATCTCGGCGCTCAATCCCTACAACCCGTTCGGCTTCGACCTGGTGTCGTCCGGCAACATGAGCCTGGTCGGCCGCCGCCCGGTGGAAGGTGGCGCGCGCGTGTTCGAGCAGGAGGTCAACACCACGTACTTCGCCACCGGCCTGGTCGGCAACTTCCAGGCGGCCGACCGCAGCTGGTTCTGGGACGTCAACGGGATGTACAGCAAGAACAAGGCCGAACAGACAAACTACGGCAGCTACAACATCTACAACGTCAACCTGGCGCTGGGCGATCCTGCCGCATGTGCGGCGACGCCGGGCTGCGTGCCGCTGAACATCTTCGGCGGTGCCGGTTCCATCACCCCGGACATGCTGCGCTGGATCCAGCCGGTGGTACGCGACCGCAGCCAGAACGAGCTGAGTCTGTTCACCGCCAATCTGTCCAGCGATCTGTTCAACCTGCCGGCCGGCCCGCTGTCCTTCGCCACCGGTTACGAGTACCGCAAGTACGAAGGCTGGTACCAGCCCGACCCGTTGACGGTGATCGGTCACTACAACGGCGTGCCGTCGCAGCCGACCTCCGGCTCGTACGACGTCAATGAAGCCTACCTGGAACTGAGCGTGCCGATCTTCGCCGATTCGGCACTGGGCAAGAAGCTCGACCTGAGTCTGGCAGGCCGCTACTCGGATTACTCCACCTTCGGTGGTGAGTTCACGCCCAAGTACGGCCTGCGCTGGCAGGTGACCGATGACTTCGTGCTGCGCACCACCTATGCCGAAGGCTTCCGCGCGCCGTCGATCGGCGAACTGTACGGCTCGGCCGCGCGCGCGGACCTGCAGCTGTTCGATCCGTGCTCGATCGGCCTGGGCGGCACGCCGCCGCGTGGCAGCGCCGCCAACTGTGCCGCGCTGGGCGTGCCGGCCGGCTTCCAGCAGGCCAACTCGCAGATCTCGGTGACCACCGGCGGCAACCGCGAGCTGGAACCGGAGCGTTCACGCAGCTTCAGTGCCGGATTCGTCTGGAGCCCGTGGTTCGGCAACAACACCTCCTGGTCGGAGCGCTTCGACGTGGAAGTGACGTTCTACCGCCACAACATCGATGGCGCGATCCAGGCGATCAACGCGCAGACCCAGCTGGACCTGTGCGTGGATACGCTGGATCCGGTGTACTGCGATGGCATCACCCGTGCCAGCACCGGCGCGGTCAGCAGCTTCAACAACCGACTGACCAACCTGGGTTCGATCAAGACCGATGGCTGGGACGTGGACCTGTTCTGGACCCTGCCGCAGACCTCGATCGGCCAGTTCAAGCTGGGCTGGAAGAACACCTTCGTCGGTCGTTACGAGGCCACCGGTGCGGCCGGCCAGCGGCAGCCACAGAAGCCGGGCGTGGAAGTGGCCGACAGCTCGATTCCGGAATGGACCAGCAACGCCAGCATCGGCTGGACACTGGACAACTGGAGCGCGAACTGGACGGTGCGGCACATCTCCGAGTTGACCGAAGACTGTGGCGACGCCGTGGCGTTCCCGGTGTGCAGCAACCAGGTGGCGGGCACCAACACGCTCTCGGCGACCACCTTCCATGATCTGCAGGTGGGTTACAGGATCGACTGGATGAAGGGACTGCAGCTGACCGCTGGCCTGAACAACGTGTTCGACAAGGATCCCCCGATCTGCCTGTCGTGCTCGCTGAACGGCTATGACGCGTCGACCTATGACATTCCGCGTGGCCGCTACTGGTACATGCGCGCGGACCTGCGGTTCTGATGTGATGAGGGGCAGCGCCGGACACTCCGGCGCTGCCTTGCGGGTGTAGCGCCGAGCCCATGCTCGGCGCTACAGGAGCGGGGCGGTTGCGCCCTGCAGCTGATCAGAACGACCAGGTGAACGTCAGCGAGCCGTTGCGGCCATCGCCGTACGCACCGTAGCCGTTGATCTGCGAGAGGTACTGCTTGTCCAGCAGGTTGTTGAGGTTGGCCTGCACGCTGAACTCCGGCGAGATGCGGTAGCGCACGAAGGCGCTGACCAGGGCATAGCCGTTCTGCTCGATGCGGCCGTAGGCCGGCACCGCATAGTAGATGCGGTTCTGCCAGTTCGCCCCACCGCCGACCGTCAGTGCCTGCAGCGACTGCGGCGTGTAGCTGGTGAACAGCTTCAGCGCGGTCTGCGGCAGGTTGGTGTTGATGTCGGCATCGTTGGCATCCTTGGCCACGTAACGCGAGGCACCGAAGGTCGCGTTCCAGCCCGGGGCCAGCTCGCCGTTCAGTTCGAATTCGAAGCCGCGGCTGACCGTGCCGCGCGCGGCGCGGTAGGCGAATTCGTTCTGGCTGCCCTGCACCGGCTCACCGGTGGCCTGGCCCACGTTGTCCTGCTCGATGCGGAACACCGCCAGCGAAGCATTGAGGCGGTTGTCGAACCACGCGCCCTTGACGCCCACTTCGTAGCTCTTGCCATCGACCGGATCGAGGTAGCTGCCGTTGCGGTCCTTCAGTGTCTGCGGCTGGAAGATCTCGGTATAGGCGGCGTAGGTGGAGAAGGTATCGTTGATGTCCAATACCAGGCCGGCATAGGGCGTGGTGACCTTGTGCGAGCGGTCCGCACCTTCGCCTTCACTCTTCCAGTCGGTGTAGCGTGCGCCGACGATGAGCTTCAGCGGGTCGGCCAGCGACAGGCGCGTGGCCATGTAACCGGCCTTCTGGGTGATGGTGCCTTCGCTGGCCAGCGCCAGCGGGTTCCAGTTCGGCTCGGAGATGTCGCCGGTCCAGCCAAGGTAGCTGGTGAACGGGTCCCAGCTCTGGCCGGGGCCGCCAATCTGGTAGTCGCCGTAGTTGGCGTACTCGCGCTTGTTGTAGCTCAGGCCGGCCATGAACTGGTGCTCGCGGCCGAACAGCCGGAACGGGCCGTCGATATAGCCATCGACCGCGTTGACCTTGCGCTCGGTGTTGTAGAAGCCGGCCGACGGCGAAATGCCGGTGCCGGTGGTCCTGTCGAAGAACGAGGCACCACTGGTCCAGTCGTTGTAGGCCGGGTAGAACAGCTTGTCGTCGGCCTTGGTCTCATCGTGGGTCGCACCGACCTTGAACTTCCAGCCATTGCTGAAGGCGTGCTGCAGGGTGGCGAACGCACGCTTGCTGGTGGTGTCCCAGTAGGTCCAGTTCGGACTGGCGTTGAACGATTCGTCGTAGCCGGTGGCCGAGCCGTCGGAGAACAGCATCGGGAAGCCGCCCCAGGTCGCACCATTGGCGCGCTTCTGCTGGTAGTCGTAGCCCACGCTCAACTGCGTGTCCGGAGTCAGGTCGGCGTCGATCACCGCGTAGCCCAGCGTCTTGTGCTGGTTGTAGCGGTCCATCTGCGCGTCGGTGTCGAGGTAGCTGCCGATCACCCGGCCACGCACGGTGCCGCTGGTGTTCAGCGCGCTGCCCACGTCCACGGTGGTACGGGTACGGCCCCAGCTGCCGACGTTCACCGATACGCTGCCGGCCAGCTCGGCGCTGTCGGCATGCTTGCGGATCAGGTTCACCGAGGCGGACGGGTTGCCTGCGCCACTGAGCAGGCCGGTGGCGCCGCGCACCACCTCCACGCGGTCATACAGGGCGAGGTCCAGGCCGGAATCGCCGTAGCTCCAGTTCTGCACCATCTGCGTGGGCAGGCCATCGAACTGGTAACTGTCGATGTAGAAGCCGCGCGCATAGAACTCGGTGCGCTCGCTGTCCGATTGCGTGCTGGTCACACCGGTAGTGTTGGCCAGCACGTCGATGATGTCGTCCAGGTTCTGATCTTCGATGCGCTGATGGCTGATGATGCTGACCGACTGCGGAATCTCGCGCGGCGTCAGGTCGAAGCGGGTACCGGCCGAGGTGCGGCGCACCGAGTAGCCCTCCGCGCGCTCGCCCTTGACCACCACCTTGTCGAGGGTGGTCGCATCGGTGGCAGTTTCTGCGAAGGCGGTCGGGGCGATGGCGCAGAGTGCGGCGAGCACGGCAACGGACAGCCGCTGAGGCTGCGGGATACGGAATGCAGGACGGTTCATGGGATTCCTGGACGAGCATGCGCGTTCGGCCGACATCCAGGAGGCGAGGCGCTAAGGGTAGGGGAAAGGCGGGCGCGCCTTCCTGGCGACGCTGCAATCGAAAGGAATGTTAATACGAACTATTCCTATTTACAAATCATGAACAGGGGCGCGCGGGCAGGATCGTCCGGCTGCTGTGGGACGACCGCCGTCCGGCGGCTTAGCGGCGCAGCAGTGGCAGAGGATCCCGTGCGCCGTCTGCGCCGTAGATGCCCCAGTGCAGGTGCGGCGGGGTGCCCTTGGCGTTGCCGCTGTCGCCGACGTGGCCGAGCAGATCGCCCGCGGCTACGACCTGGCCGCGGGCGAGGCCTGCGGCCCAGCTCTCCAGATGGGCGTAGTAGTAGCGCTCGCGGCCGGGGCCGATCACCCAGACCTGACGGCCGCCCAGGCCGCCTTCCCGCACCTCGGCAACCACGCCCGGGGTCGCGCTGCGGACCGGGGTACCCCGCGCGGCGAAGATGTCGATGCCGGCATGGCTGCGGTCGCGCCCTCGCGGCGCGCCGAAGGTATCGGCGATCTGGCCCGGCCGCACGCCGTCCACCGGTACCGGCAGCTCGGTGGCCGGTGGCATCCGGGCCAATGACCACAGCATCTTCGGCGCTTCGGCCCAGCGGCTGTTCCAGACGGACAGGGCGGCAACGACGGTGACGACCAGCAGGAACGCACGCAGCAGCCAACGGCGCAGCAGGCGGGCGGAAGACGTGGAGGGTGTGCGGGGCGAAGGATTCATGCCGCGCCAGTATGGCGCGGTGGGTGTCGAGGCCGGTTCATTGCAGGGGGACTTCGAAACTGCGCTTCAGCGTGGACAGTGCCACCGCGGTGCGGAATCGTTCGATGTTGTCGTCGCCACCGAACAGCCGCTCGCTGATGGCGTCGTATTCCTCCATCGAGGTGGCCGAAAGCACCAGCAGGAAATCGCCGTCACCGGTGATGGCATAGCACTGCTGCACCGCCGGGTCGTCCTGCACGCGCTGCTTGAACGGTGCCACGCGATCACGCTGCTCGCTGACCATGCGCACCTCGACGATGAGGGTCAGCGGTCGGCCGATCCGCGCCGCCGCCACCACGGCCACATTGGCCGCGATCACGCCGCTGTCCTGCAGACGCTTGATCCGCCGCTGCACGGCCGGCGTCGACAGGTGCACGGCTTCGGCGATCTCCCGCTGTGGCAGCGTGTTGTCCCGCTGCAGCAGGGTGAGGATGGCGCGGTCGAAGCTGTCCAGCACGGGGGCAGTGGCCATGGTGAGCAGAAGTTGCATGGACGGGCCGGTAATTGAGCCAAGTGCTCGCCGTCGACGCAATAGACTGGACGCATGCAGACTTCACGATTCGCGCCGATGTTGCCGGCGCTGGCGGTGCTCGGCTCGGTAACGGCGCTGTCCGTTGGCACGTCCTATGCAAAGCACCTGTTCCCGCTGATCGGCGCGCAGGGCACCAGCGCGCTGCGCGTGGGCTTCTCCGCACTGTTGCTGCTGCTGTTCTGGCGACCCTGGCGCTGGAAGACCCGCCGCGCGGATGCGATCACCATCCTGCGCTACGGGCTCACGCTGGGCCTGATGAACCTGCTGTTCTACATGGCCATCCGCACGATCCCGTTCGGCATCGCGGTGGCCATCGAGTTCACCGGGCCGTTGACCGTGGCGATGCTGTCGTCACGGCGCCCGATCGATTTCCTGTGGGTGGGATGCGCAGTGGTCGGCCTGCTCCTGCTGTTGCCGCTGGGCGGTGCGGCGGCACTGGACCCGGTGGGCGTGCTGTATGCACTGGGTGCGGCGGCGTGCTGGGGCCTGTACATCGTGTTCGGCAAGCGCGCCGGCCACCTGCATGCCGGCCATTCGGTGTCGCTGGGCCTGCTGGCGGCGTCGCTGGTGGTGGTGCCGGTCGGGGTGATCCATGCCGGCGCGGCCCTGCTCGATCCGAAGATCCTGCTGGCGGGCCTGCTGGTGGCACTGGTGTCCAGTGCGATTCCGATGTCGCTGGAGATGGTGGCGCTCAAGCGCCTGCCGAAGGAAACCTTCGGCATCCTGATCAGCATGGAGCCGGCGGTGGCCGCACTGTGGGCGATGCTGCTGCTGCACGAACACCTGCATGGACTGCAGTGGCTGGCGATCGGCTGCACCGTGGTGGCTTCGGTGGGGAGCACGATGACGGCGCGGCGGTCGAAGGCGCCGGCATTGCAGGCGGGGTAGCGGCGGGGGGGCGGGGCGGGGCTGGGGGGCGGGGGGGGGGCCCGGGCCCGGGCGGGAGACGCGCGCGGGGCGGCCGGCCGC
>NZ_JBRRBV010000031.1:0-17098 GCF_056756445.1 Stenotrophomonas sp. STEN225
CCCTGCCCGGGCGTTCGTTGGTGGCAAACCCCCCCCGGGGGGCCGCCCCCGCCGCTACCGGAACGAAAGGGGCGGATCCTCGCGGATCCGCCCCTTTTCTCATTTCGCCGCCGGGGCCGCAGCGCTGGCCTGCCAGCCGCACATCTGGCCTTCGTTCTGCTGCTTGAGCCACTCATTGACCGGGCTGAAGTACTCGATCATCGGGCCGGCATCCAGCTTGTCGGTGCCGGTCAGCTCCTTCAGCGTGGCCTGCCACGGCTGGCTGGCGCCCTTGCTGAGCATCGCCCAGTACTTCTGGCCGGCTTCCTTGTTGCCGTAGAAGGTGCACTCGTGCAGCGGGCCCTTGTAACCCGATGCATCGCACAGGCCCTTGTAGAACTGGAACTGCAGGATGCGGGCGAGGAAGTAGCGGGTGTACGGCGTATTGCCCGGCACGTGGTACTTCGCGCCCGGATCGAAGAACTCCTCGCCGCGGGTGCTGGCCGGGGCAACGCCCTGGTATTTGGCCTTCAGGTCCCACCATGCCTTGTTGTAGTTGTCGGCGGTGATCAATCCGTCAAACACGCCCCAGCGCCAGCGGTCGATCATCAGGCCGAAGGGCAGGAATGAAACGCCCGACAGCGCCATGCGCATCTGCGCGTTGATCACGGCCTCGCGGCTTTCCTGCGGTGCATCAACGAGACCGATCGAATTCAGGTACTTGGGCGTCATCGCCAGCACGATCGTGTCGCCGATTGCTTCGTGGAAGCCATCGTTGGCGCCGCCCTGGAACAGGGGCGGCAACGGGTTGTAGGCCAGGTCGTAGTAGATGTGGCCCAGCTCGTGATAGATGGTGGTGAAGTTCTCTTCGTTCGGCTTGATGCACATCTTGGTGCGCACATCGCCTTCCATGTTCATGTCCCAGGCGCTGGCGTGGCAGACCACGTCACGGTCGTCAGGCTTGATGAACTGGGTCTTGTCCCAGTACGACTGCGGCAGCGAGGGCATGCCCAGCGACACGTAGAAATCCTGTGCGCGCTCGGTCATCTGTTTCGCGGTACGCAGTTCGGCTTCGCGCTGTGCCCTGTACTGGCCCGCGACGCTGGCATCCCTGCCAGCCTTGGCCAGCGCAGCACTCAGGTTGGTCTGGTACTGCTTTTCCAGTGCGGCGGTGATGTCCAGGCTTCCGGCACCGGGATAGGGCTCCAGCTGGTCCCACAGGTTGGACCAGTCCTGCTGCCACATGTTGCCCAGCAGGTGCGCGGCGATCAGGCCATTGCCCACCTCGGCCTTGTCCTTGCCGTAGGTCTTGTCCAGCTTGCCGCGCGCGTAGCAGTGCAGCTGCTCGTACATCGGCTTGACCTGCTCCCACAGGCGGTCGGTTTCCGGCCCGATCTGCTCCGGCGGCATGTCATAGCCGCTGCGCCACATCTGCCCGGCATCGGTGAAGCCCATGCCCTTGGCACCTTCGTTCACCAGGCTGACGAACTTCTGGTAGTCGCCACGCATGTTCCGCGTGGTGCTGTGCCAGCCTTGCCAGGCATCAAGCTGCGCGTCGTAGTCGCGGCTGCGTGCCAGCACCTGTTCCAGTTCCCCCAGCTGGCGGCAGGAGGCCGGGTCGTTGGCATCGGTGCAGTACTTGCCGGCACCGTAGCTGCCCTCCATGCGGGTGGCGATCTGGGTCAGCTCGGCCAGCTTGGCCGGGTCGCGCGGTGCCGGCATCGAGGACATCAGCTTCAGCAGATGGATCGCACGCTTGCTGTCTGCGCTCATCGGCTGGCCCTCGAACTTCGCGGCCTGCTCGATCCAGCTGTTGAGCTGGGTCAGTGAACGCTCGTTGGCCTTGGCCGCGATGCGCTCCGAATCGCTGTTGATGTAGGTGGAAGACAGCCACTGCGCCGAGGTCATCTCCGGATAGGCAGCCTTGTATTCGGCATTGATGCGGGCAACGAACTGGTCGGCGGTCTCGCCGGCCGGTGCGCTGCTGCCGGCGCTCTCGGCGCCGGGGGACGCTTCCTTCTTGCAGGCAGCCAGGGCCAGCGTGGCGGCGGCGACAGCAGCGGCCAGCAGGAGATGACGGTGTTTCACGGGCGGTCCTTGGGTGGTGAACGACGGCCGAAGGCTAGTGGGCAGGCGCTGCCACCGCAAGTGGCGGAAGTCGGCCGGGCCGCGCCCGGCACCCGCAGAAGCCTTCCAGCAAGGGCAAAGGCCAAAGCAACAGCAACAGCGGGCTATCCGTGGGATGGCGGGGCGGTGTGGGCTTGCAGGACACGCCGTAAACCCATCCATGGGGGCTCGATGGCGCCATCCATGGCGCCAACGGTCCTGCAATCCCACACCGCCCCACCTCTGACAGATCGCGGCGGCTGTTGGTGGGTGTCGACCTTGGTCGGCACATCTGTCAGGTATCGACAATCAAATTGGGGTCAGATCCGTTTTCCGCAGGAAAACGGATCTGACCCCGGAATTTCACCTACCAACAGCGGAGTGAACCTGTCGAAGGCAGGGTACTGTGGGTTTGCGGGGTGTGAGCGCCATGGATGGCGCGACCAAGGCTACATGGACGTACTTGCGCCGTCCCCGCGAACCCACAGTGCCCCGCCATCCCACGGAATGCGCTTCGGCTTTTGACGTTGCCTCGGCTTCTGCGGGTGCAGGGCTGCAAGCCCTGCCGAACCCCCCTCAACTCTCGCAGCCGGCGAACACGTCGCGATCGCGCTCGTACAGCGCCGTCTTCACCTGCATCAGGCCCAGCACCGACGGGAACAGGTTGTCGTGGTCGGTATACGCTGCCGAACGCTTGCGCACGCATTGCAGGTCCAGCCCGCGACTGCTGGCGAAGCCCGGCGAGAACCACATCGTCATCGGTACGCGGGTCTGCTCGGCCGGGGCGATCGCATAGGGCACGCCGTGCAGGTACAGGCCCTTCTCACCCAGCGATTCGCCATGGTCGGACAGGTAGATCATCGCTGTGTCGTAGTCCTGCATGCCCTGCAGCGTGCCGATGGTCTTGCTCAGGAAATGATCGGTGTACAGCACGGCATTGTCATAGCTGTTGGTGATCTCTTCGCGTGAGCAACGGCCGATGTCACGGGTGTCGCAGGTTGGCTTGAAGCGGGCAAAGGCGGCCGGATAGCGCTCGAAGTACGCCGGGCCATGGTTGCCCAGCTGGTGCAGCACGACCACGCGGTCGCCGGGCCTGGCACGCACCTGGGTGGCCAGGTCCTGCAGCAGGATCTCGTCCATGCAGCGGCCGTCGGCGCACAGGCCCGGGGTGGTCGCATCGGACAGCGACTGGAAGTCCAGTCCTTCGCACACGCCTTTGCAGCCGGACTGGTTGTCACGCCACAGCGGTGCGATGCCGGCACGGTTCAGTACGTGCAGCAGCGACTGGTGCGCGCGGATCTTCTTCTCGTCGTAGTCGTGGCGTCCCCATGGCGAGAACAGGCAGGGCAGCGAAACTTCGGTGCTGGTGCCGCAGGAGTGCATGTCGGGGAAGTTGATCACCGGTGCCTGGGCCAGTTCCGGCGTGGTATTGCGGCCGCCGTTGAGGCCCCAGTTCTGTGCACGCACGGTCTCACCCATCACGATTACCAGCAGGCGCGGTTTGCTCGCCGGAGCGCGTGGGGTGGCCTTGGCGTCGGTGCCGATCGGCAGTTTCGGCGCGCGCTGCACCGGGTTGTCGCCGCGCAGTGCACGTGGAAGACCCAGCAGCACGTTGGCCGGGGTGGCGAGGTAACGCACTTCACGCTGGTTGCGCATCAGCGCGGAGACGTCCTGGAACGAGATCAGTGCACCGCCAACAGCGGTCACCGCAGCCACTGCCAGGAAGCCCAGGCGCCACAGCAGGCTGCGCCCCCAGCTGCGCCGCTGCAGCTGCACCCGCCACACCAGCACCATCGGCAGTGCCGCCAGCAGCAGTACCGGCCACAGCAGCGAGACCGTCATCAGTTCGCGGCTTTCCTTCGGATCGGTCGCCAGCACGTTGCGCAGCATGTCCGCGTCCAGATAGATGTGGTAACGGCTCATGTAGTGGGCGGCGAAGGCCGTTACCAGCAGCAGCGCGCTGATCACCACCTTGGCGTTCCAGCGCCAGACCAGCAGGCCCAGCAGCAGGCCATGCGTGCCGAGCAGCAACAGCAGCAGCGACACCGCGTAGCGCAGGCTCTCCGGGTGGCTGGCCATCGCGCTGCGCCAGAACAGGCCGTTGCCGGCCAGGGCGAAGAACAGGCTGGTCAGCGCGATCAACGCCTCGGTGGACAGCTGTGGCCGCCAGCTGCGCAGTCCGGCCAGCGATGGCACACGGAACGAGCGTTGAACCGAAGCATTCATGCGTTCGCCTCCAGGCGGTTGGTGCGGTCCAGGTGATGGCGGACCAGAACGTACAGCCCCAGTGACAGCAGCCAGCACAGCAGGGCTGTGGCAAGGTCATGCGACAGAAAATGTGCACCCCGCAGCTGCTGGCTGATGCCGAACAGCAGCCCGCTGCCCAGGCCCAGTGCCAGGCCGGTCCAGCGCCAGGCAGGACGCCACAGCAGGGCGAAAAAGTACAGGCTCAGCCAGGCATAGCCGGCACTGGCATGGCCGGCGGGAAAGCACGCGGTCATCGGCATGTCGGCCGGACGATGGCTGAAAAGCCCGATATAAGGCTGGTGGCCGCCGTAGCGCAGCAGATCCCACGGGCAGTCCATCGGCACCAGCGACTTCAGCAGAGACACGCCGCCGGTTCCCAGCGCCAGGGCAATTACGACATAAAGCAGCGCCCATCGCAGGGTGCGATCACGTCCGTGGCGCCAGTGGTGAAAGCTCAGCAGTATCACCACCAGCGCTGCGGCGGTGCTGAACCACTTGCCGCCCCGGTGCACCAGCGAGCGGGTGAACCACGCGTCCTGCAGTGCCCAGCGGCCGCCCTCCAACCGGAACAGGTGGTCAGCCAGCCATTGATCGGCTCCCCCCTCCATGAACACGGCGAACAGGGGCAGCACGATGAGCAGTGGAAGCCACAGGTGGGTCACGGCGAACCGCGATGCCAGCGTGGAGTAGGCCGAAGCAACCCCGGAGACGGGAGGACGGACGGACATGCAGGAAAACACCGTGACGATGAACCGGCGCCATGCTCGTCAGGTTGATGTCGGAGAAGGGTCGGACCTGCGTTCGGGCCGGGTTAACCGCCGGCCCGCGTGGGGGATGATTCAGTCTTCTTCTTCGTTGGCGCCGGCCCGCTCGGCGTGGCAGCCGGCATCCCAGGCAGTGCCGGGCACCAGCTGCCAGCGGTTGCGGTTGGCGACGCCGATGTCGATCACCTGGGCGGCATCCACGCAGGGACTCATGGCCTTGTCGAGCACCAGCAGCCAGCGCCGGTCGGGTGCTTCGGCCAGCCAGGGGCCGGCGTCGTGCCACTGTTCAGGCCAGGGCCGCTTGAAGCCGAACTCGCGCACGGCGCGGTCGGCCTGCAGCAGGTTCTGCTCGCGCCAGGCCACCAGTGCAAGTTCGGCATCGGGGCCGATCCTCGCGCCGACCCGGCGCATCAGCGCCGACGACGAGGCGTAGGGGTCGAGCGCCGGAATCAGCACCAGGCCGTACAGCATCCACAGCAGGCCGTGGGTGAGCAGTACCAGGGTGGCGGCGCGCCGCACGCGCAACCACACGGCCAGGGTAGCCACGGCGATCGCGAACGTCAGCAGGCCGTCGCCCAGCACCGGCAGCAGGGTGTCGGGCATCGCACGCCGCTGCAGCTGCGCCTGCGCCCAGTGACTTTCGGTGAGCAGCATCACGCCCAGCACGGCGGTTGCCAGCATCAGCACCAGGCTGTAACCGAACAGATACCGGCGCACGCACAGCCGGCGCAGCAGGCCGGGCAGCAGGGGCGCGGCGGCAAGGGCCACGGCAGGCAGCATCGGCAGCAGGTAGACCTCGCGCTTGCCGGGGCTGGCGCTGAAGAACACCAGCACCAGCAGCGCCCACCCCAGCAGCAGCCACTGCCGGCGGTCGCCACGGCGCAGGCGCCGCCACCACGGGCGGGCCAGCACCGGCAGCAACAGGGCACCCGGCAGCCACAGTGTCAGGATCACCTGCAGGTAGTACCAGACCGGCTGCCGGTGGTGCCAGGCGTTGGCATAGCGGGTGCCGGTCTGCTTGAACAGCAGTTCATGCGCATAGGACTGCAGCGAGGCACTGGGTTCGTGCAGCAGGGCCCAGCCCAGCGGGGCCAGCCAGACGGCCACGCCGAGCAGGAATGCAGGGATCAGCCACAGCAGGGTCGCCGGGTGCGGACCCTCGATGCGACGGCCGCGGCGATGCTGGTACAGCCACCAGCCGAACCAGGGCAGCACCATCAGCAGCGGCAGGAAACCTACGCCTTTGGTCACCGTGCCCAGGCCGGCGGCAAAGCCGGCCAGCCACAGCGCCGGCACGTTGCGTCGCTCGCACAGATGCCGCAGCAGGCCCCACAGGGCCAGCGTGGTCATCCCGACCAGCACCATGTCGATCTGCGCACGCTTGGCCATCAGGCCGAACTGCAGGGTGCAGAACAGGGCGCCGATGGCATAGAGGGAATGGCGCGGCGACCACAGTCGGCGTGCCAGATCCGACACCAACCACAGACTGAGCAGGGCCCCCAGCAGCGAAGGCAGCAGGAACGACCACTGCCAGCTGCCTACCACTTCGTAGGCCGCCGCCTGCAGCCACATGAACACCGGCGGCTTCTCCGCATACAGCTCGCTGCCACGATGCGGCAGCAGCCATTCCCCGCTTTCCACCATGGTCCTGGCGGCCAGTACGAAGCGGGGTTCGTCCGGTGGCTGCGGCTGGCGCATGCCGATGCCGGCAGCCAGTGCCGCGATGATCAACAGCCAGAGCAGGGGCAGGCGCCAACGGCGGGGCAGGGCTACGGGCACGGCAGGCTCCGGGAGCAAAACGGCCATTTTGAGGCGGCGGGGGTGGGAAAAGCGTCGGAGTATCGCCGGGGCGACCTCATTCCGACATGCGTGGCGCTACCATGGTACGAACTTCCGTGGAACTTTCATGCATGCGCCTGTTGGTGATCGAGGACAACCGGCAGCTGGTGGCCAATCTGTTCGACTACTTCGAGTCGCGCGGTCATGTGCTGGATGTGGCTCCCGATGGCATCACCGGCCTGCATCTGGCGGGCAGCCATCCCTATGACGCGGTGATCCTGGACTGGATGCTGCCCCGGATGGAAGGGCCGGAAGTGCTGCGCCGCCTGCGTGCCGAGCATGGCTCGGAGGTGCCGGTGATCATGCTGACCGCACGCGACGAACTGCCGGACAAGATTGCCGGCTTCCGTGCCGGCGCTGATGACTACCTGACCAAGCCGTTCGCGTTGCCGGAGCTGGAAGTGCGGCTGGAGGCCCTGCTGCTGCGGGCACAGGGACGCAACCCCCGCAAGCGGCTGCAGGTGGGTGATCTGGTGCTGGACCTGGCGACCCTGGAGGCGCAGCGCGCCGGACAGGTCCTGCATCTGTATCCGGCCTGCCGCAAGCTGCTGGAAGTGCTGATGCGCGCCAGCCCCGGCGCGGTCACCCGCCAGCAGCTCGAATTCGCCCTGTGGGGCGACGAGCCACCGGACGGCGACCTGCTGCGCTCGCATGTCTACGAACTGCGCCGCAGCGTGGATGGACCGTTCGTGGACAAGCTGATCCACACGCTGCCGCGGGTCGGCTACCGGTTGGCCCTGCCCACCGCCGCCGAGGCCGGCAGGAATGACGATGAAGGTGCGTAGACCCGGCCCGCTGTACCGCCGCGTGCTGTGGTGGCTGCTGGGCTACCTGGCACTGCTTTCGCTGGCGGTGTTCAGCGTGGGCAACTATGTGCACGAGCACGCCGAACACGCCGCCTGGCGCGCGCTGCTCAACTCCGAACTGGACAGCATCGTCGAGCATGTCGAGCACGAGCCACACTATCGATGGCAGGACTCGGACACGCTCAGCCTGTACCGTTTCGACGCGGTGAACCTGCCTGACAGCCTGCGCACCCTGCATCCCGGCCTGCATGACGGGGTGATGGTGAAGGACCGCGAAACGGCGGTCATGGTGCGTGATACGGACTCGATGGGGCGCGTTGCGCTGGTGCTGGACATCTCCGACTTCCACGACCTTGAGCAGTTCGCCACGCGGTGGGTGATGCTGGCCGGGGTGATCATGATCTTCGTCACCGTGCTGATGGCGTCCTTCGGCATGGAGCGCATGGTGCGTCCGCTCAGCCTGCTGGCGCAGCGCATCGGCGCGTTGCGGCCGGGCGCGCAGGGCCAGCGCATCGATGTCGACCCGCGTGGCAGTTCCGAGCTGCACACCATCGCCGATGCGTTGAATGACTACCTCGAACGCAACGAGCAGTTCGTGGAACGCGAGCGGGTGTTCATCAGCACTGCCAGCCATGAGCTGCGCACCCCGATTGCGGTGATGACCGGCGCCGCCGAGCTGGCCCTGGAGCAGCCGGGCCTGCCGGACCGTGCCCGGCAGCAGATCCAGCGCGTGCTGCGCACCGCGCAGGGCGTGGAGCAGCTGATCGAACTGCTGCTGGTGCTTGCGCGCGATCCGGCGCGGCTGGCGGCGCGTGCCGAGCGCATCGCACTGGACCAGCTGCTGCCGGACATCGTCGAGCATCATCGCCATCTGCTGGGCGACAAGGACCTGAGCATCGGTATCCAGGCCGCGCCGGTGGACATCGTTGCCCCGCTGGCTGTGGTGCAGGCGGCGATCGGCAACCTGTTGCGCAACGCGATCGAGAACAGCGGCCGCGGTCACATCGAGCTGCGCCTGAGCGCTTCGGCGGTGCTGACCCTGCAGGACCCGGGGCATGGCATGAGCCCGGAGGAGATCGCTGCGATCCACGCACGCATGGCCCGGGGAGAGCGTGTCGATCGTGGCGGGATCGGCCTGGACCTGATCGCGCGCCTGTGCGAGCACCTTGGCTGGACCCTGCAGCTGCAGCCCTGCGAGCCGCGCGGGACGCAGGCCACGCTGGATTTCGGTGCTTCGCGCCCAGGCGGATGATCGCAGTCGCGGGGTCAGGCCTTCGGCCGCGGCACATGCTGGTCGACCAGGATCACGTTGCCGTCCGGATCCATCAGTTGCAGGAAGGCGGGGCCTTCACTGTCGGGATCGGCCCGGACCTGCAGCGCGATACCCTGCGCATCCAGCGCTGCCTGCAGTTCGCGGACGTCCTGGAAACGCGGCAGTTCCTGCTTGTGCTGGTCCCAGCCCGGGTTGAAGGTCAGCAGGTTGCCTTCAAACATGCCCTGGAACAGGCCGATGACGACACCGTTGTTGCGCAGTACCAGCCAGTTCTGCGTCGCATCGCCGCCGGTGACCGAGAAGCCCAGCGCCTCATAGAACGCGCGCGAGGCGGCCAGGTCCTTGACCGAAAGGCTGACCGAGAAGGCACCCAGTTGCATGGACACGCTCCGTTTCGGGAAAGGCGAGGCCGGCACTGCAGCATGACCCGCCGTGAAGAGGGTGTTAATCTCGACCCGCGCCGCCTTATGCGGCGCTTTTTTTTCCGCTCTTTCGATCGACAGAGGATCCCATGCCGACCGAACCCGCTACTGCCCTGATCAACAACGACATCGTTGGCCTGGGCCTGATTGCCGCCACCCTGGCCCTGATCTTCTGGGCCGCCAGTGGTCCCACCCCGCTGCTGAAGAAGATCTTCGCCTGGGTGCCGGCCCTGCTGCTGTGTTACTTCATCCCGGCCATCTACAACACCGCCGGTGTCATCGATGGCCACAACACGTCGCTGTACAACCCGGTCGCACGCGATGTGCTGCTGCCTGCCGCGCTGGTCCTGCTGACCCTGTCGATCGACCTCAAAGGGGTCATCAAGCTCGGCCCGAAGCTGCTGCTCGTGTTCTGTGCCGGTACCGCCGGCATCATGCTGGGAGCCATCGTCTCGTTCCAGGTGATGAAGCTGATCCACCCGGAAACCGTGGCCGGTGACACCTGGGCTGGCATGGCGGCGCTGGCCGGCAGCTGGATCGGCGGTGGCGCCAACATGGTCGCCATGCGCGAGATCTTCGGTACCGATGCCACGACCTTCGGGCAGTTCGCCGTGGTCGATGTGGCCTGCGCCAGCCTGTGGATGGCGATCCTGCTGTTCCTGGCCAACCGCGCGCAGCAGATCGACACGCGCAACGGTGCCGACACCCGTGCCATCGACGAGATGAAGGCGCGCATCAGCGCCTATGAAGCGCAGAACGCACGTATTCCCAGCATGACCGACCTGATGGTGATCGTCGGCGTTGCCCTGGGCGGTGTCGGCCTGGCGCACGCGATCGCCGCGCCGCTGTCGGGCTGGTTCAAGGCCAACGTGAGCTGGGCCAGCCAGTTCAGCCTGGACAGCCAGTTCGTCTGGGTGATCCTGCTGTCCACCGCGATGGGCCTGGGCCTGAGCTTCACCCGTGCACGTCGTCTGGAAGCGGCGGGTGCCTCGCGCCTGGGCACGGTGTTCCTGTACTTCCTGATCGCCTGCATCGGCATGCAGATGAACCTGCTGTCGCTGCTGGATCGGCCGTGGCTGTTCCTGCTCGGCGCGATCTGGATGGCGACCCACGTGCTGGTGCTGTGGGCCGTGGCCAAGCTGGTCCGTGCACCGCTGTTCTTCTTCGCCATCGGTTCGCAGGGCAACATCGGTGCGGCGGCATCGGCGCCGGTGGTGGCTGCGGCCTTCCATCCGACACTGGCACCGGTCGGCGTGCTGCTCGGTACGGTGGGCTATGCCACCGGCACCGGGCTGGCCTATGTCACCGGCCTGATCCTGAAGTGGATGGCCAACGGCTGAGCGCCGGTCGCGCTCTGCGGTTCTCTGGAACGGGCGCCGGGCTTCATGCCCGGCGCCCGCGTCATGCCTTTCAGCAGCAGCGTCCGCCGTTGCGTCCGCCGTACCGCGCTTCCTGACGTTCGCGGAAGAACGTCTTGTAGTCCATCGGCTCCTGGTCCGGATGCTTCTCCAGCATGTGCCGGACGTAGTTGTCGTAATCAGGAATGCCACAGCACAGGCGTGCCGTCTGCACCAGGCGTCGCCACACGCGGCGGTGCGCCTGGTACTGGCCTACGGGAACCAGTTGCGTGCTCATTACAGATCCACCATTTCATGTGGCTTCAGCGCCACGTACGGGGTCTCGCGGTCGCTGCGCTGCGGATTGCGGCGTGCGGCCAGGATCGTGCGGATCGAATAGGTCAGCACCGCACCCACCACCAGCAGGAACAGCGCGGTCAGGCCGGTGTTGACGTAGGCATTGACCACGATCTGCTGCATCTGCGCCACCGACTTGGCCGGTGCGGTGATGGTGTCGCTGGCGATGGCGGCCTGGAACTTGTGCGCCTGCGCCAGGAAGCCCTGTGCCGGGTTGCTGTCGAAGATCTTGATGAAGCCGGCATAGGTGGTGCAGATCAGCAGCCAGGTGGCCGGTACTGCGGTCACCCAGGCATAGCGGTCACGCTTCATCTTGAACAGCACCACCGTCCCCAGCATCAGCGCGATACCGGCCAGCATCTGGTTGGAGATGCCGAACAGCGGCCACAGGGTCTGGATGCCGCCGAACGGATCGACCACGCCGGTGTAGAGCAAGTAGCCCCACAGCGCCACGCAGCCGGCCGTGCCGATGATGTTGGCCGTCCACGACTCGGTCTTCTTCAGCGCCGGAATGAAGTTGCCCAGCAGATCCTGCAGCATGAAGCGGCCTGCGCGGGTGCCCGCATCCACGGCGGTCAGGATGAACAACGCTTCGAACAGGATGGCGAAGTGGTACCAGAACGCCATCATCGCGTCGCTGCCGCTGGGAATGGCTTCATGCAGGATCATTGCGATGCCCACCGCCAGCGTCGGCGCACCACCGGCGCGGTGCAGGATCGTCGGCTCGCCGATCGCGGCGGCCGTGGCGGTCAGCTGTTCCGGCGTGATGGTGAAGCCCCAGGTGTTGGTGATGTAGTGCGCGGCAGACGCCGCATCGGCACCGATCACCGCCGCCGGGCTGTTCATCGCGAAGTAGATGCCCGGATCGATGATCGACGCAGCCACCAGCGCCATCACCGCCACGAACGATTCCATCAGCATGCCGCCATAGCCGATGTAGCGCATGTGCGATTCATTGGCCAGCAGCTTCGGCGTGGTGCCCGAGGAAATCAGCGCGTGGAAACCGGATACCGCGCCGCAGGCAATGGTGATGAACAGGAACGGGAACATGCCGCCCTTCCACACCGGGCCATCGCCACTGGCGGCGAACTGGGTCAGTGCGGGCATTTTCAGCTCGGGCATCACGATCAGGATGCCGATGGCCAGAGCGACGATGGTGCCGATCTTGAGGAAGGTCGACAGGTAGTCGCGCGGTGCCAGCAACAGCCACACGGGCAGCACCGAAGCGACGAAGCCGTAGCCGATCAGCATCCAGGTGATCTGCGTGCCGGTGAAGGTGAAGGCCGGGCCCCACACCGGATCTGCAGCAACCTTGCCGCCGTACCAGATCGCGGCCAGCAGCAGCACCAGGCCCACCACCGAGATCTCGCCGATCTTGCCCGGTCGGATGTAGCGCATGTAGATGCCCATCAGGATCGCGATGGGCATCGTGGCTATCACCGTGAACATGCCCCACGGGCTTTCCGCCAGCGCCTTGACCACCACCATCGCCAGCACCGCCAGGATGATGATCATGATCAGGAACGCGCCGAACAGCGCGATGGTGCCGGGCACCTGTCCCATTTCCTCGCGGACCAGATCGCCCAGTGAGCGGCCGTTGCGCCGGCTGGACAGGAACAGGACCATGAAGTCCTGTACCGCACCGGCCAGCACCACGCCCACCACCAGCCACAGCAGTCCGGGCAGGTAGCCCATCTGCGCCGCGAGCACCGGGCCCACCAGTGGACCGGCGCCGGCGATGGCCGCGAAGTGGTGGCCGAACAGCACGTGCTTGTTGGTCGGCACGTAGTCCAGGCCATCGTTGTTGATCACCGCCGGCGTAGCCCGGGTCGGATCCACCTGCATCACCTTGTTGGCAATGAACAGGCTGTAGAAGCGATAGGCGATCAGGTAGATCGAAACAGCGGCGACGACGATCCACAGCGCGTTGATGTGTTCGCCGCGGCGCAAGGCCACGGTGCCCAGACAGAACGCGCCGAGCAGGGCGAGTGCCGCCCAACCCAGTTTGGCAAACCCTTTCATGAGGTGCTCTCTCCCGGAAAGACATTCAAAGAGTCCCGCGTGCCCTTTACAGGGTCAATGCGTGCGGGGCCCATCGGCGGTAGTACTTTGGTCGTACGAAGGTGGTGACCGCGTGTGCGGCATGGGCTGCGGGCAGACATCCGTGTCGCGGAACCGCCGGCATGACGCCCGGCGAACACCAGGGATGGAACAATCGGTTGCGGCGTCATCCATTGGCGGACGGCGCCGCGGCGTCCATCTTCAGTGGCATCCATCCAACAGGAGTCGCCATGAGCCTTCCCGAACCGGTCCGCGTCCTGCGCACCATCCGTGGCATGCCCACGTCCGACGGCGCCGGCGTGCGCCTGACCCGTGTCATCGGCGGCCCGACGCTGCCGGATCTGGATCCGTTCCTGCTGCTGGATGAATTCGGTACGGACCGCGCCGAAGACTACATCGCCGGTTTCCCGGAGCATCCGCACCGCGGTTTCGAGACGGTCACCTACATGCTGGACGGACGCATGCGCCACCGCGACAACCACGGTAACGAGGGCCTGCTGACCCCGGGCAGCGTGCAGTGGATGACTGCAGGCCGGGGCCTGGTGCATTCGGAGATGCCGGAACAGGAAAGCGGGCAGATGCGCGGTTTCCAGCTGTGGGTGAACCTGCCCGCGCGCGAGAAGATGACGGACCCGAAGTACCAGGAGTTCGCGCCGGAACGCATCCCGGTGGTGCAGCCGGAGCCGGGTGTGGAGGTGAAGGTGATCGCCGGTACTGTCGATGGCACCACCGGCCCGATCGTGCAGCCGGCCACCGATCCGTTGTATCTGGACGTCCGCCTCGAGGCCGATCGTGCCTGGACCTACACGCTTCCGGAAGGCCACAACGCGTTTGCCTATGTCTTCGAGGGCGCAATCACGGTCGGCGAGCAGGATGCCGCACGTGATGTGGCGCGCCAGGAACTGGCGGTGCTCGGTGGCGGTGAACAGCTGCACGTTTCGGCTGGCAGCGAAGGGGGGCGGCTGATTCTGGTGGCCGGCCGGCCACTGCGGGAGCCAGTGATGCGGCATGGCCCGTTCGTGATGAACACGCGCCAGGAACTGATGCAGGCCTTCGTCGATTTTCAGGAAGGCAGGTTCTGAGGGCCGACGCCGCCCCCCAGGAGGAAGCCGGTAGCGCCGGGCCATGCCCGGCGGAAGAGGTCGGTAGCGCCGGGCCATGCCCGGCGGCTCTCCGGCACAGCACGCGCAACGCACATCCATCAGGCCATGCCCGGCGTTGCCGCCAACGCGTCGGATCCGGCGGGGATGCTGCCAGGCAGTCATCCCCGTCACCGTCAACGTCCGGCGGCCACGGCTGAAGGCGTCAGGCTCATGCCCTGCGCCAGCTGCTGCAGCGACCCCAGTTCCTGCGTGCTGCCCGGGTACAGGGCAATCTGCGCATAGCGGCCCTTGTCCAGCTTGATCACGCTGATGCGTCGTTCGGCGTATCCCGGCGGCTGCTGTCCACCCAGATCGGGCTGGTACCAGTACAGTGACTCGCCGGCGAAACTGCCTTTTTCCTGGCGCAGCGAGCGGCTGAGCGGAATCGCCGGATCGCGTGCGCTCAGCATCAGGCTCAGTACTTCCCGTCCATCCTCGGTGCTGGCGCGGCAGAGCAGGAAGTCCGACTGCACCTGCTGCTGCCATTTCAGGCCGCTGCTCGCCGGCAGCGAAGGACATTCGGCGGGTGCCTGCGCGGCGGCCTGGGCCGCAGCAAACAACAGGCTCGACAGGACAACAGGCGCGAACTTCATGCATCCCCCAAGGTGGCGTGTCGTGTGACGCCGCCATGCTGCTGGCGGCCGTGGCATCCCATCCCCGGATGCCATCCCCGCCCGGCATGTGCACGGGCGGTCAAACAGACCTTAACGGAACGTGAGTGCCCGCACAAATTGCGGTTACAACCGTAACCATTGCGGCCGATTGTCGGCCGCAATGGTCCGGGCAGCACTCAACGGTCGTTACCGACCCACTTGTAGATGATGCCGCCGATCATGCCGCCCAGCAGGGGGGCGACCCAGAACAGCCAGAGCTGGCCGACCGCGCCGCTGCCGGCGAAGAACGCCACCGCGGTGGACCGAGCCGGGTTCACCGACGTGTTGGTGACCGGGATGCTGATCAGATGGATCAGGGTCAATGCCAGACCGATCGCCAGCGGAGCGAACCCTGCCGGTGCCTTGCCATGGGTGGCGCCCATGATCACGACCAGAAATACCGCAGTCAGCACCACTTCGCACAGGAAGGCGGCCGCCACGCTGTACCCGCCGGGCGACAGCGCACCGTAGCCGTTGCTGGCGAAGGCCCCGGCCTGGCTGCCGTCGATGGCGAAGCCGCTGGCGCCGGAAGCGATCTGCAGCAGGATGAAGCCGGCCAGCAGGCCGCCCGCGACCTGGGCGATGATGTACGGCACCAGGTCGCGGGCCGGAAAGCGGCCGCCGGCCCACAGGCCCACGCTGACTGCCGGATTGAAGTGCGCGCCGGACACGTGACCGAACGCGTAGGCGCCGGTGACCACGGTCAAGCCGAACGCGAGTGCCACGCCCAGGAAGCCGATGCCCAGCGGATTGCCGTCGCCGCCGAACTTGGCAGCCAGTACCGCACTGCCACAGCCACCCAGAACCAGCCAGAAAGTGCCGAGGAACTCGGCGGCCAAGCGTTTACCCATGCTCATGAACTGCACTCCTTTGATGAACTAAAATGTGAAACAGGTCACATTTCAGTGACCGGCGAGTGACGATAGCGTCAAAGGCCGGTGCAGGGATACACCTCAGGGTGTGTGCAGCGCGCGATGCTCAGTACTGCGGCAGCGGGATGAACTCCTTGTCGTCGCCGGGAATGCTGCCGAACCGGCCGGCTTCCCAGTCCTGTTTCGCCTGTTCGATGCGCTCCTTGGAGCTGGAAACGAAGTTCCACCACAGGTGACGCGGGCCATCCAGCGGTTCGCCGCCGAACAGCATGGCCTTGAGCGGGGTCTTCGCGCGCAGCCGGCCGCGCGCGCCGGCCTCGGGAATCACCAGGTGCTGCGCCGGGATGTCCACGCCATCCAGCTGCGCCTGGCCTTCGAGGATGTACAGCGCCCGCTCGCGGTGGCCGTCATCGATGTCGATCTCCGCGTCGGGATCGAGGTCGATGGCTACATTGAGCGTGTCGGCGAAGACCTTCACCGGCGACTCCTCGCCATAGGCGCGGCCTGCGATCACGCGCAGCCAGGCACCGTTGCGGCGCTGCTCCGGGAGGGTCGCGGCGGCGTGGTGATAGAACGCCGGCTCCACTTCCTCGTGCGACTTCGGCAATGCCACCCAGGTCTGCATCCCGTGGATCGGATGGTCGTGACCGCGCTCCGGCGGGGGCGTGCGTTCGGAGTGCGCGATGCCGCGGCCGGCGGTCATCCAGTTGACGTCGCCGGGACGGATCACCTGGTCCGAGCCGAGCGTGTCGCGGTGGCCGATGGCGCCGGACCAGAGGAAGGTGACGGTGGCCAGGCCGATATGCGGATGGGGACGCACGTCGATGCCGGTACCTGCGGTAAGGACGGCCGGGCCCATCTGGTCGACGAATACGAACGAACCGATGCTGCGGGCCTGCAGGGTGGGGACGGCGCGGCGGACTTCCAGGCCGCCGATGTCGTGTACGCGCGGGGCGATGATGGTGGTCATGCGGGCGTCTCGCTGGCAGGGATCAAGAGTGCCAGCATGGCATGCGGCCGTGACGGGCACATGCCCCATGCGGGTAACAGGGTGTTCCAGCCAACGGCGCAGCCCCTCGTGGCTGGGTTGCTGGATGCGGGTCAGGATGCGAGTCAGTGTTTGGGCCGGGGGGGGGGGGGGGGGGGGGGGGGCCCGGGGGGGGGGGCGGCCCGCCCCCCACGCGGGGGGAGGGGGGCCCCCCCCCCCCCCCCCCCCCCCCCCCCCCCCCCCAAGCCCCCG
>NZ_JBRRBV010000032.1:0-12014 GCF_056756445.1 Stenotrophomonas sp. STEN225
CATCGGCATCGATGCGGCCATGGCTGGCGAAGCCGCGTGCCCACAGACCGTGGCCACGCTGGCCATCACCGCTGGCCCCCGCACCTGCTGCCGTCGGCTCGACCAGATGCAATGCCAGCTGGTTGAACAGGGTGCCATGGCGCATGCCCGGCTGTGCCGACATCGACTGCGCGACCTGCGCGGCCAGGCCATCGGCATCCCCACCGGCACTGCGCATCGCCGCCTGATGCTGCTGGACCACGTTGCCGATGCTGCCCAGCAGGGCGTTGTCGGCCAGGCGCAGGGTGGCGTGCGCATCGCCACGCAGCGCACCGGCCTGCTGCGCGACCACGTCGCGGTCGGCAAACTGCAGTGCACCCAGCAGCGGATCCAGCGCCGACGCCGGCTGCGACGCGGCCGTCCTCAATGCCTGGCCGAGGCCCGCGCCCGACGCCACGTTGGCGAACGGAGACACGTCATCGAAGGCCGGATTGGCGACCGCCCAGATGCCGTCGCCGGTCTGCACGATATTGAACGTGAGCAGCGAGTTCTCGCGCGGATGGAACCTGCGCTGTGCCGTGTCGGCACTGGTCAGATCGGCACTGTAGCCCGAGCCGTCCTGCCGCTCGGCACGGGTGAAGGCGACCTGTCCGGCCTGCAGCTGCGGCACGCTGGCATCGAACTCGCTGTCACTGTCGTTCAACAGCGCGGTGGTCAGCTCGTTGCCTTCCTTGCTGCCATAGATACGTCCCTGTACCAGCGGGATCGAAAGATCCTGGCGGTAGTAGCCCGGTGCGATATCCAGCGCGAGCTTGCCGACCGTGCCGCCGATCAGGAAGCCCGGCGCAGTGGTGGCCGCCCCGTTTCCGCAATAGTAGTAGCTGCCCTGGCTGTCGCAGCGATGGACTTCGAATGCGTCCAGTACAAGGCCCGCCTGGCGCGTTTCCGGGGTGATGTCGAACAGCAGCCGGCCGGCATTGGGATAGGCGAAGCTGACATAGCCGTTGACCGTCAACGGGCCGCCCTGCGGATGAAGATCGCCACCGGCCACCCTCACCCGTGCCACCTGCGGAACATTCCAGGGGAAGTCGGGATAGTCCGGGTCCCCGACATAGGCCGTCGCGCCGATGGTTCCATGCCCCTTCAGTGCGGCCCCTGGATCCAGCGTCACGACGGCCGTGGAGATTCGACCACCGGCCATCGCCACCTCACCTCCACGCCGGACCAGCAGCGTATCGCTGTTGTCCAGTTCGCCGGTCGAGGCGAGGGACAGCGAACCGTCCACGATCGTGCTCCCGGCCTTCAGCAGACCGTCCCTCACATCGACGGCACCGTTGCGTCCTATCACGCTGTTGCCGGTAAGCAGGTTGCTCTGCGCTGTGATGTCCAGCCTTCCCGAGTCCACCCACAGGATCGACGCACCGCTGTCTTCTGTCGCGGACCAGTGGGCGCCTGCGGTGAGCTTGATCACGCCAAAGGCATCGCCGCCGACGACCTTGTCCACATCCACATCGCGCACATAGGAGAACTGCGCGGGATCGAATGCCGGATTGATGTTTCCGCTCACCCGCTTGCCATCGATGATCAGGACATCGTTGGTCGTTGCATAGTCCATCGAGGTCGCCACCCTGTCGCTGAACAGCGTCACGTCCGGATAGGCCGTGCAGCCACCGTCGTCGCTGGTGTCGCGGGTCGGGCAGAAGCGGGTCGCGATGGCCATCGTGGCCGGATCGAAATAGCGCAGGAACCCGGAGCTTTCCGTCAGTTCGTAGTGGGCCTGGGTGATCCGGCCTTCAATGACGGCAAAGTCCCTGGCGCCAAACATGTCCCGGTAGTACTGGATGTACTTCTCCTGGCCCGGGTACGGCGTGGGAACACCATCCCGGGCTTCGCCATGGATCCCAAGCACGGTCATGTCGTAACCGTCATACACCGGCAGGGCGAAGCGGGTGATCCGACGATTGACACCGGCGACGAACGCATCGGCACACGCCGAGTAGCAACCACCGTCCAGCACGGTATCCAGGCCATTGCGACGGATGACCTCGCCCATGCCAACGCCACCGCTGGCAGCACCACCGGGTGAATTGCGGAAGACGATCTGGCGGATGGTCCGTCCCTGCCGGTTCGCCGCGCTGAGAATGCGCTCCAAGGTCCTGGGATCGCTGCTCTCGACGCCGCCGGAGTAGTAGATCGTGTCGCCGTTAAGATGGAAGGTGCTTGCCTGCGCATCGAGCGTGGAGAGTCCCGCCATCAGAGCGAACGACATCGCCATGCTCAGCCTGGACCGGGAAATGAGGGGGGAGATCGACGAGTTCGACATGCGGGTTACCTGTGTTCGAGAGAGTGCCGCCCCGCCAACGCCCCTGCCTATGCAGGGCCACTGGACGTCGCAGTGCCATCCGTCGCGCCTGTGGCCGACGACAGGAAGCACTAACGGCCGAAGGTCGCCCTCACCCCCAGTCGGGCGGCGAATCGCGCCACCTGCCCTCGTATTCCGCCGGGCATGGCCCGGCGCCACCAGACACAAAAAAGCCCCGACCAGGGCCGGGGCTTTTCATCAAACATGGTGCCGGAAACAGGAGTCGAACCTGCGACCAGTTGATTATGATTCTAAATGAACGAATCCTCAGTCGCTGGATGCACGAGTTTGATCAGCGATAGAGCTGACGAAATCGATGATCTCCTCGATCTCGACGCCTCGTTGATTAGGCTCATCGTCCGATCCCAAACCCGTCTCCGAGAGCTCTTGCAGCAATACATCGATCAGCAACTCTCGGTCACGCTCGAGCAGATGTTTGACTCCTTCTTCAGGCAACTTAAAGCTGTGCCTCGCTGCGATTTCGGCCAACAGCGAATTCAGATGGGAGGAGATGGACTGTGTCATTTTACTTCACCCTCGGGTCTCTCAACCCATCACTATTTTTTGGAATCGCAGTTATGACCTTCCCTTCACCATTCAGGACCACCCTCGCATCCTTCCCGGTGTAGGCAGTCTTGCCACCGGCCTGCTCGGCGACCTTCACAGGTTCTTTTACTGCCGATAGTATGGCCCTTGGGGAGACACCTCTGCCCCCATCGCGGGAGATTGCCTGATTCAACCCATGCTTCGTGTAACCAGTGATCTTTCCCGCCAGCGCGCCTGACGTACCCGTAACGCCAGCAGCTCCTGCACCAATTTCGGCTGCAGTGGCAACTGCTGCTGGATTTGCCATCGCAGATAGACCTACCTCTGCCAGCACTGGAGCGGCCAGAACTGCAGTCAATGCAACGCCAATTGCCGGCCCGAGTCTGTCGTTGGGATTCCTTGGCGGTGGAGTCACCGGCTGCCCATTCGTGGCGTCGTTGACTACCTTGAAGGCTGCACCGCTCTCCCGCCCATCAGGATCCGTGAATCTGTAAGGATTGCCGTTCGCATACCGGTACCGGTTGAACTGCCCAATCGGCTGCTCATACGCCGTCACCGGATCCACCGACAGGAACACCCCAAGCTGCGGGTCCATGTACCGCTGCTGCATGTAGCTCAGTCCGGTCGACGAATCGCTCACATGCCCCGTGTACCCAGGCCCATCGCCGACCTGCCCGCCCACCACCGCCCCGTATGGCTCGTAGACATGGCGCTTGATGACGCTGCCGTTGGCATCGCTCTCGGCCACGACCGAGCCGAGGACATCAGTGTGGACGTAGGTGACCGTCTGTGCAGCGGCATCGAACACCAGCGCCACGACGGCAAGCAACAACAACAGACAGATGCGCCTGATCATCCCGGACATGGTGTGCTCTCCGTTCAGAGGGGCGGATCGCCCGGGTTTTCCGGCTTCGGATCCCGCTCAACCGTGGGCTCGAAAGGTGACGACCAGCCTGAGCAGCCAGCGGCATTGCATGCCCGCACTACATAGGGACTGGTGCAGTATGCAATCGAGTAGCTCTCCCCCTGGATCTCGTTGAGTGGCCCGGAATACATCTGGCCATACACGGTCGTGCCATCGCCTGCATGGAGTTCGTACCGCTCCGCACCGCTCGAGGCAGTCCAGCTGACACTGCAGTTTGCGAACTCGCTGTCGTGCGGTCCGGCGTAGTACCAGTGATGATGTGCATAGGTGATCGTAGGGGTCGACGGCGGACGTATCACATTGACCGTCCTTGTCGCAGACCAGGCACTACACCCGCTGCTGTTGCATGCGGACGCGCGATAGGCATAGCTGCCGGGTGCGCCGGGATTCAACGAAGCGCTTGTACCGGAGTGATCGCCAGCTCCCGCCCACGCAGCGCCGTTCACGCTCTGCTGCAAACTGTAGCGTGTCGCGGCGCTCACCGCTGACCAGCTGACCGTATATGCCGCCGTCGCCGAGGCCGGAGCATTCAGCGTTGGAGCGCTCTGAGGCGCGAGCAGAACCGTGACCATGCCAGTGCTTGAGTAGCTGCTGCAGCCTCCCGTATTACAGGCTCTTACCCGGAACGAGTAGCTGCCATTAGCCCGTCCGCTGACCGAGATACTGGTACCCGCGCCGCTCTGGATCTGCGACCACGCCCCGGATGTCAGCTCCTCCAGTCGGTACTCGGTTGTCGCGGCAACCGTCGTCCATGTGACAGTAAAACCGCCATTCGTACTGGATGCAGGCACAGCCAAAGCCGGCGCAGCGGATGGAGGCAGGACCACGACCGTTTTGACCGTTGCAGAGTAGTTTCCACAGCCACTGGCGTTGCAGGCCCGGGCGCGGTACTCATATGAACCGCTTGGCTTGCCACTGACTGCCTTGCTGATTGCGGAAGCATCCTGCACGTTGGCCCATGCTCCCCCCGCAATACGCTCTTCAAGCTGATAGGACGATGCTGTCGGAACCGACAGCCAGCTCACCGTCCAAGCTCCCGAGCTATTGGTAGCGGGAGCCGTGACGGCGGGCGCGGCGGGCACCAGCAGCACAATGATCGCCTTCTCGGCTGACCAGGCGCTACAGCCACCGGCGTTGCAGGCCTGAACCCGATAGCTCCAAGTGCCGGAAGTCTTTCCGGAAACACTGCGCTGCGTCGCTCCTTCCGCCTGCAACTCCTTCCAGGTTCCAGTGCCCAGCCTTTCCTCCAGCCGATACTCCACAGCGCCGGCAACGCTGCTCCAGCTCACAGGGAATGCTCCGGTGCTGTTGCTTCCGGCCAGTGAAATGGTCGGCGCCGCTGCCGGCGGCAGGAGCACCGTGGTCGAAACGATATTTGACCAGGGCCCACAACCTGCAGAGTTGCATGCGCGCACCTGGTAGCCGTAACTGCCCGTGGCTTTGCCGCTGATCGCCGCGGACGTCCCAGAAGTACTGGCCAGATCGGTCCAGGCCGCCGTCCCAAGCCGCTCCCTGGGTTCGTACCGGACGCTGCCCGCCACCGGCGTCCAGCTTACGGTGAAGGCACCGGAATAGCTGCTGGCAGGCGCAGTGACAGTTGGCGCCGTGTCCGTCGGGTAGATCACGGTCATTGCCTGCGCGGCCGAATAGGGCCCACATCCAGACACATTGCATGCCCGCGCTCGATAACTGTAGTTGCCGGCCGCCCTTCCACTCAATGTGACACTCAGGGCTGCGGCGTCGTGTACAACAACCCACGCTCCGTTGCCGGCCTGTTCCTCGACAACGTAGCGGCTTGCATCCGCCACGGCCGACCAGCTTATGGTGTGGGTGCCACTGAGACCGACCGCTGGCAGCGCCAACGAAGGTGCCACTGCCGGCACCGGAACATGGTTGACGACAACGGAGCCGCTCCAATCCCCGCACCCGCTTCCCTGACAGGCTCGGACTTGATAGTGGCGTGGACCTCTAGCAACCCCCGAGACAGCGAAGGAAAGCGCACTACCTGCGTAGGCGCTGCTCCAGGATGCCCCCGAACTGCTGGACGCACGGAGCTCATAACGATTGGCGTTTCCGATCGAACTCCAGCTGACCGTGTAACTTCCGGTTGCTACAGTGGCTGGAGCAGTCAAGACAGGAGCCACAAGAACAACCGCCGTTTCCACCTGTGCAATCAGATGACTGCCCAGACTCACGTACTCAAGCTCCTTTCCCGTGCGCTTGTTGTGCTGTCGACGCAGCACCCCATCATTGCCGTAGAAGGAGAGAATGTCTCCAGCCGAGGCGTTGTAGCTGCCAACTCGTCGCCCATGAGCATCGTATGCATAGGTCTCGCGGCCGCCAACGTTACGCAGGCGATTGCCGAGATCAAAACGGAACACCTCACCATTCTTCATGGCAAGGTTGCCCTGCACGTCGTAGTCGAGGCCGATGATGGCACTCCCGTCATCCTGATTCACGGTCGTCATACGGTTACGTGCGTCGTACCAGTAATTGTGCTGCTTGATGCCGCCCAGCTTGGCACTGCGCAAGTTGTCCAGAACGTCGTACGTGAAGCGATATATTTTGTCGCCACCGAAGGAGGCCGAGCTGGCCTGCGTCAGGCGATCGGAGGCGTCATACTGCATCTGCCGCGACTTGGTTGCTTCGATCGCGTCCGTGATGCTGGCAACGTTGCCGTTCTTGTCGTAGGCGATGCTGGTGTCCAGAACGCCAGAATCGATCGCACGGGACGGCAGTCCTCGAGTGTTCTGGGCCATGCTGTGGGCGATACCATTGCCGTAGCTGAAAGCCCGCAGCGCGCCATTGGGATAGTAGGCAACACCGGTGGCAAAGGTCCCAACCCGGGTTGGTTGACCGAGCGCGTTTGGAGCCAGCGCCACCTGCAGACCACTGGGATACTGCAGACTGGCCAACGCACCATTGGCGTCGTAGCCATAGCCCATCGCCCAGATTCCCGAGCCCGACTGCTGCAGGGTTTCGCTGATGATCAATCCTCGCTTGGCGTAGTCATAGGTATTGATGACCTGCCTTCCGTCCGGATTGCCGGTTACCACCTGCGTCGGAAGACCGGCGCCGTTGTATGACCACAGCTGGTCACCACTACCGTCGGCGAAGATGAGCTGTTTCAGCCGATTGCGAGCATCGTAGGTGCGATCGACACGGCGGCCTGAGGCTTGCGCTGCAGCCGAATCACAGGTGTTGGTCGCATTCTGAGTCAGCCCGGCCGCGGACCATGCAAGATTTCCGGCTGCGTCGTAGCCCATGGCCGTCGCGCCAGTTTCGGGCTCGACACTCTTGCAGAGCTCCTGCTGGGGGTTGTAAACGTAGGAACGCGTAACCGACACGCCGCTGGTTGCGTTTCGGCGCTTGATCGATGTCGGCTTTCCGAACAGGTCACGCCCGATGTCGGTGAAAGCGCCACCCGGGTGCTCGATTGCTACCGCCTGATCATAGGATGGCGTGTCGTAGACTCGATGCTGGGTAATCGTTGATTGCCCGCGCGCATCAGTGACACGTACACGCATGCCTGACTGATAGGTCGTCAAGGTGGTCAACAGACCGTGTTCGCTATCGATTGAACTTGACGTTGGCCGTCCCAGCGCGTCGAACTCGCTCCACTGACCGGTGCTTGGACTAGCCCCCGCAGCTGGATAAGACTGGAACGTCGTGCGACCCGCATGGTCATACGTGAATCGTTGATAGCGCCCGGTCGCGGAGGGGCTGTTCGCATCCTGCTCAAGGGTCAATGCAGGGCGCCACATCGCATCGAACCACGTCACCTTGTTGCGGTTTCCGGTACTTGTCGTCAGTCGCCAGTGGCCACCCG
Source organism: Stenotrophomonas sp. STEN225 (assembly GCF_056756445.1). NCBI lineage: Bacteria > Pseudomonadati > Pseudomonadota > Gammaproteobacteria > Lysobacterales > Lysobacteraceae > Stenotrophomonas > Stenotrophomonas sp. STEN225. The sequence goes on from NZ_JBRRBV010000032.1 coordinate 7,642, forward strand.
CCATTCCATGCTCGACAGCGTCGACCCGCTCGAAGACCTGGGTGGTCGGGCTCCACGCCACGGTGTCGCCCACCGCAAATGCCTTGCGTGTCTGCCTCCCCATCGCGTCATAGTCGAAGCTCGTCTGGTAGCCCAGCTCGTTGGTGACCGAGCGTATCCACCCATTGTCGTCGACACTTGCCGACATCGATGTGCCATCCGCGAAGCCTATCGACTGTGGGATACCGCGCTTCCAGCTACTCAGTGTCGTGCTGTTGCCACGACCATCGGCAAAGCTGGCCACAGTGCCATCAGCCTGGTAACTCAGCGTTTGAAGAAGCTTGCCGAACCGCCGCTGTTCGGTAGGCATGGCCTTTGCGTTGTAGACCGTCTGGACTTCAACCAGACCGGTATTGTCGTTGGTCTGACTGGATACCTGGCCAAGGATCCAGGCACTGGTGTCATTGTAGTAGCCGGTAGTATCAGTGCGACTGGCGCCTTGTGAACTGCTCCGCGTAACGCGCGATGGCCGGCCATAGCTGTCAAAGGCGTCCACGTGCCAGGTCATCGTTACGCCATCGCGTCGGATCTGCCGCGTCCGCAGGGGACGGACGAGCGCTGACGTCCCATCGAATCCGCCCCACGCCCAACCGTACCGGTCGGGGAACGGAAATGATGCCGCCTCGGCAGAAGAAACGTAACTGAGCTCCTCCGTCTCCAGCACCACACCAGATGCGGCCACCGTCTTGCGCCCGAGCAGTTTTCCTTCGTTGTGCTCGAAGACGATCCCGTAGGTCTCTTCGATCCAGCTGCCGTCGGGCTGTGTGATCTTCACGACCTTGGTCTGCGGGCAGCTCGTGCACGGAGTTACCGCCCCCTCCCACATCGGCTGGAAGTCACCAGAATCGCCATACGTCCACCGCATCTGAGACAGCCCCGGGCCGTCAATGGTCTTCTCGGTCAATGCCAGCAGGTCGGAGTAATAAGGAACACCGAGCACGTGACGCAGAATCCCCTCTCCCGCGGACTCCGGCGCGCAGTAGTGCACAGGGACGCCGGCCCTGTAATGGCGTTGATGATCGAATCTGAAGTTGCCGACGGCACCGGATGGATGCCTGATGCGAAGGCGGTACACCTTCTCACGCAGGGGCGCGACGCCACCGCACCCTTGGCCGGGGTCCTCCGTCCAGTTTTCATAGGCGATGCGATTATTGTCCAGGTGCTCGATCTCCCAGGATGAGCCATCCGGTTGGGTGACCCGCTGCAGTGCAGCCCCCGCATATCCGTAGTTCCACGTACGCCCGTTCGCCGAAGCACTCTGCAGCTTCGAACCGCTGTAGTTCAGTGTGATAAGACGACCGTCGCTACCGGCGATACTGGTCGGATGCCCGCTCGCGTTGTAGCTGATGCTGACACTGTTCCCGAATCGATCTTCGATTCGGCTTGCGAGCAGATAGACCTCCATCCGTGTCTTGATGTATCCGATGGAGGAATCGACCATCATCTGCCCGACGGTACGCTGCGTACCCACATTGAAGGTGTATTTGATTCCATCCTTTGTCTGCAGGATGAAGCCCTCACCTTCATAGCCCGCCACCATGGGCGTGCAGCTCACCGCGTCCAGTTCGTTGGTCGTCCAGCTCCAGTTGTCCGCGCGCCGGGCATCGGGACGGAAGCTGGCAGGAGGACTGCCGATCAGGGACCGGGCACCATGACCCGGTAGATTCACCGAGTAGCCTGACCAGAGGTCGTTGATTCTGAAGGGCAGCTCGGTGTAGGGAATGAAGTTAGCGCTGCAACGTGGAACCTTGGTCGATCCCCGGTATGTCCACCCGTAATCCGCGTCGAAAACACCGGAGATGTACGGGACGTCGATGTTCCAATCGCCCGCACCGCCGTAGATCTCAGGGTCCTGGCCAAGATGCGGTATCGGACGGATGTTGAATCTGCGGGCGAGTGCCACCGGCAACGCGTTGCTGCCCGGCAACGAGATATCGGTTTGCCGGAAGTGCGCGGCCCGATCGAACGCGTTCACCGAGTCCCCGAACAGATCAGACGTGAGGGGGCCAACCAGTTCCGCCGAGCGCAGCTTTTTGTCGTACTCCTGGTAGGGCTGCTGCACCGCCTGCTGCGCCTGTGCCGCGCCTGCCATCCACAGAATCAGGAAAGCCGCGCTGATGGACTCGAGTACCAGGCGACCACTCTTCTTTGCAGCTGTTTCCATCCCTGTCCCCCTAATCCCTTGATCGAGAATTGTGATCCCACTTCCAGACTTCAGTTACGCTGCGCCCGCGGTTGCAAACAGAACCGCACGGCCTTCCCGCTCGCACCGATACGCCCCCGGCCCAGGGTCGGCGTCAGCGCGGGCATGCTTACTCGAAAAATTCTGACCCCGACTCGTGACCCGGACTCCCAGGGTCACGGAGCAAGATTGCACTAACAGATACGGATCGCGAACACCCCAGCGGCGCCGCCAGCTATGTGGTGCCAATAGCGGGAAGATCGAGCAGGCGCTCTCGACGACGGCCGAGCCAACGGCATCGGTAGGATGTACGAGCGCCGTCTGGGCAAGCACGAACGGCGACAGCCGAGGTCAGTCGGCAGCACACAGCGCAGCCAGCGGCCCGCCGCAGCCAGCGTCCGGATTCGATCTTCAAATCCCCTGAAGCGGATCAACACAACGCCTGCAGTTCCCCCGAACCTGCACATCCTTCCAATCCCTGAAAGAGCCTTGAAGCAAGGCTGGGTATTCATAACACAGAACCGGGGCCTGGATGACGGGACTGCAGCATTGACGCCAGAGGCACCAGCCCGCGCGGCAGCCACCGAGCGCCCGGAAGCCTCGGGAGGGGCCGGATCAATCAACAGCAGGAGGCGCTCCCGGGCTGCCAACCAATCCGTATTCCGCCGGGCACTGCCCGACGCTACCAGAGCAGGAAAAAAGCCCCGACCCGGTCCGGGGCACTTCATGCAACGGGTGCCGGAAACAGGAGTCGAACCTGCGACCTACGCATTACGATCGACCTCTCCCAACCAGTCAATTGCGCCGTGCAACCATGTCGACCAAGCGTCATGGTCATGGGCGGAACTTCGTGACCTTATTGCGAAGGCAGTCAGTTAATCCGTCGATGGCCATACGGACACAGGACTGGTCGACCATGAAGCTGAAACTGGCTGTCACCACCAGACCGGAGAAGTAGCTAAAAGTAAACACAGCTTTATTCGTGGATCGAACAAAGCGCGGATCATCTCCCAAGCCGACCTCAAGCACCTGCCCACCTCCATCTTCAGGCTGGAGCGCGCGCGAGAATGATCCACCGTCATCCAGCCAGTCTACAAAAGACTGCCTAAGCCCTTCCAATGCGTCTCGCGCCACGATGACTTGCGGAAGCACAACGCGAAAATCCTCAGTTGCCTCCCGCCCTCCTCTGGCGCTCGATTCCAGTACTCGCCAACCAGCGTGAAGCGACAGACCATTTCGCGATCTGTGCTCTCCACAACTTCACACTCGAGATTCTCCATTCCTCGATTTGAGGGCAGCGACCATCTACGATCAGTCATCGAGACCTCCCTGTTGGATTTCCCTTGGGTCGGCGAGAATACTCCTCGTTTCTATTGACATTTCTTTCTCCGGTATCGTGTGGAGTCCTTCCCCTGCTCGCATGCCCTCCTTGATCACTTCCGGGCCCACGGTCAGGAATCACCGAGTCGGGATCGCTACTTGAAGCGCCTTCATTTCTTCTCGTTTCAGACTGACGCCCACTTGTACTCTCAGGTGAATATGGATCACTCGGGATGAATGGCGATGGCGATCGTCCCGATTCGCCCCTGCTTCCAGGAATAGGCTGCCCATCTCTCCGCCGCCGCACTGTATCCCGGCCTGCGGGACGTTCAGTGGGCCTCGAAGTTGGCCTTCCACTTGGCCCGCTCTCGCGATTCCCCCCGGATGTATCCTCACTGCGCTGGATGTTTCCACCGGGGTGGGGAACCGGGACGGGAAGGATGTAAGGGCCCGGCATCGGAATCGCCTGCCGTCCATCAGGATCAGTGAACTTGTAAGGATTCCCGTTCGCATACCGATACCGATTGAACTACCCAACCGGCTGCTCATACGCCGTCACCGGATCCACCGACAGGAACACACTCAACTGCGGATCCATGTACCGCTGCTGCATGTAACTCAGCCCGGTGGCCGAGTCGCTCACATGCCCCGTATACCCCGGGCCATCCGTGACCTGACCACCGACCACAGCACCGTAAGGCTCGTAGTCATAGCGCTTGGCCACGTTGCCGTTGGCATCGCTCTCGGCCACGACCGAGCCCAGCGCGTCCGTGTGGATGTACGTCACCGTCGTCTGGGCAATTGCGGCTGGCGACACGCCAAGGCCGAGCAG
>NZ_JBRRBV010000033.1:0-8263 GCF_056756445.1 Stenotrophomonas sp. STEN225
CCCAGGGACGGGTTCACGGCGTCCCCGCCTGACCCCACCCACCCGGCCAACCCCCAGAAAACCGCTGTAAGCGACCACCCCCCCAGCCACGAGGGGGCTCCGCCGTTGGCCGCCGACCGCGCGCCAGCGCGTTCCGCCCGAATCCCGGAACCATGCGCTTGCTCGCGGATGCTTCACGGCAGTGCCGGCCGCTGGCCGGCAACCAGTAAAACTAGGGAATCGGGCAGTGAAGAGCGAAGCGACCGGCTCTTGCCTTTGATTTTGTTCTGTCTTTCGTGGCTGGCAGCCGCAGGAACCTGTCCGTGGCCGGGTGGGTGGGCTGCGCAGGGGCGTAAGCGCCATGGATGGCGCGCCCGAGCCTACAGGGACGTATTCACGGCGTCCCCTGCGCGACCCACCCTCCTGGCCCAAACGAAGGAAATCCGCAGCTCTCCGCGGCCACTCCGAGGGGCTTCGCCGTTGGCTGGACAATCAGATGCCCCTTAAACGAAAACGCCCCGGCGCAGGGCCAGGGCGTTGTCGTGCGTCAGGTCAGGCAGGAATCAGAACTCCTGCCAGTCTCCGTCGGCCAGTTCCGCGGCCATCGGGCGACCGCCGCTGCTGCGGCGGGCCGGCGGTGCAGCCGGCGCCGGGGCGGCGGGTGCAGCGGTGCGCGGGGCGGGGGCGGCGACGCGGGGCGCGACCACGGTTTCGGCTTCATCGAGCACGAAGATGGACACCGCTTCACTCAGATGGCCTGCCTGTTCCTCCATGGCCCGCGCAGCGGCGGTGGCTTCCTCCACCAGCGCGGCATTCTGCTGGGTGGTCTCGTCCATCTGCACCACGGTCTGGTTGACCTGCTCGATGCCGGCGCTCTGTTCCTGCGAGGCCGCGGAAATCTCGGCCATGATGTCGGTTACGCGCTGCACCGAGGCGACGATCTCGCCCATGGTGGCCCCGGCCTTGTGCACCAGCGCAGAACCATCGGCGACCTTGCCCACCGAGTCGTCGATCAGGCCCTTGATCTCCTTGGCGGCAGCGGCCGAACGCTGGGCGAGGGTGCGCACTTCGCTGGCGACCACCGCAAAGCCGCGGCCCTGTTCACCGGCACGGGCGGCCTCGACCGCGGCGTTGAGGGCCAGGATGTTGGTCTGGAAGGCGATGCCGTCGATGACGCTGATGATCTCGGCGATCTTCTTCGAGGAAGCTTCGATGGCGGACATGGTGGTGACCACCTGGCCGACCACTTCGCCGCCCTGGGAGGCGACGCCATGGGCACCGATGGCGAGCTGGTTGGCCTGGCGGGCGTGCTCGGCGTTCTGGCGCACGGTGGAGGTCAGCTCCTCCATCGAGGCGGCAGTTTCTTCCAGGTTGGCGGCCTGCTGTTCGGTACGGCGCGACAGGTCGTTGTTGCCGGAGGCGATCTCGCCGGCGGCAGTACTGATTGCCCGGCTGGACTGCTTGATGCGGGTGACGATCTCGCTCAGCTGCGCGGCAGTGGCATTGGCATCGTCACGCATGCGTGCGAATACGCCCTGGTAGTCGCCATGCATGCGCACGGTGAGGTCACCCTGCGACAGCGCGGCGAGCAGGCCGGAAATCTGTTCGATGCTGCCGGCGTTGGCGTCGAGCAGGCCGTTGATCTGCTGGGCCAGCTGCAGGAAGAAGCCTTCCTTGTCGCTGGTTTCGATCCGGCCGGACAGGTCGCCGGCGGCGGCGCGGGCGATCACCCGGGCCACTTCGGCCTCGACCTGCGCTTCCTGGGTACGGTCACGCCATTCCACCACGCAGCCGACGGTGTCGCCGTCCTCGTTGCGGATGGTCGACACGACCTGGGCGAACTGGGCATCGCCGTACTGCATCGGGCGGCGGGCCACGCCGTGCTGCTTGAGGTTCGCCAGCAGGGACGGGTCCATCTCGCCACGGTGTTCCAGCACCGTGACCGGCTTGCCGATCAGCGAGTCCTGCGCATCGAAGTCAGGCAGGTCGCGGCGCACATCGTCCTGGTACTGGCTCAACGTCTGCTGCAGGGCACGGTTGCTGTAGACGATGGTGTTGTTGGCATCGGTCAGGTAGACGCCGGTCGAACTGTAATCCAGCGCGGTCCGGATGCGCAGGTTCTCACGGGCGATGGCCTGGTCGGTCTCGATGCGCTCACGCAGATCACGCTGCATGCGCTGCATGGCCTGCATCAGTTCGCCCACTTCATCCTGGCGGCTGACATCGATGTGACCGTCGAGCTTGCCGCCGGCGACATCATTGGCCACCGAGACGGCACCACGCACGCTGCCGACGAGGGCGCGGGCGAACAGCCACACCAGCACCAGGCCGAGCGCGGCGCCACCCAGCAGGGCGATCACGGTCAGGACGGACGAAGCGGCATAGGTGGATTCGGCCTGTTCGCGCGAGGCGCGTGCGAGGCGGTTGTCTTCGGCAATCAGGGCTTCCAGCGCCGCGGCGGCCTTGCGGTGCTTGGTGCGGGTCTCGCCGACGAAGGTATCGATGGCGTCGTCCGGCAGGTCCAGTTCCAGCATCTCGGTGACGCTGTCGTAGGAGGCCAGTGCGTCCTTCCAGTCCTTGGCGAAGGTGTCGAACAGCTTCTTCTGCTGGGCGTTGTCCACCAGCTTCGGATAGTCCTTGATGGAACTGTCCATGCTGGTACGCAGCGCGGCAGCCTGCTTGCGCGCGTCGGCCTTGACGTCATCGCTGGCACGGATCAGCTGCTGGTAGGCACTGTTGCGGTACTCGCCGAGCATGCCGCGCATCTCGCCGGCCAGGCGGATGCTTTCCATGCGCGATCCGGCCAACTCGGTGGTGACGTTGTTCAGCGAATGCAGGCCACGATAGGCGACGATGCCCTGCAGCAGCATCACCAGCAGGATGACGCCGAAGGTCACCATCAGCTTCGGCATCAGTTTCAGGTTGTTGATCCAAGGCATGGGCGTTGCGATCTCCTAAGGCAGACGCGCACGGGCATCGGGCCCGGTTGCGGCGGCGGCCACGCCGGCACCAGGACCGGCGTGACTGCGACGGACAGCGGATTACTTGATGTTGGCCAGCTTCAGGCCGGCCGGCGAGCTGACTTCGATCTCGGCGCGCGAGGCATCACGCTGGATCTTGCCGATCACACACACGGTCTTGCCTTCCAGCGTTTCCAGCGGGAACGAGAACTTGCTGCGGTTTTCACCGGCGATGCGCGCCGAGAAGGTGTGGCGCGGGAAAGCGCCGCCCATGTACAGGAACGTCGGCTGGCCTTCGGAACCTTCGGCGAAGCGGGCCTTCTCGACCTTGCCGCAGACCATGCCGTCCTTGCCCACCGAGCGCGGGGCCAGTTCCGGCGGGATCATGTCCGAGGACTGGGCGAGGGCGGACGACGCGGTGGTGGCCAGGGCGGCAGCCGAAACGAGCGCGAGCAGGGACTTCATCGGGGTGGTTCTCCGGGAGGGTGATGGTTTTTTGCCGGTGGTACGCGTTCCCGCGCGGCCGGCCTCTGTCCCCCTATCGGCACCGCCGCAGGGAACTGAAGGGTTTCGTGACAGCAACGTGAAGCGGTACGCAGACTCAGGCGGCGGCGTCCTCGAGCAGGGCCGGCTGGCCCATGTCCGCGCTGTCCAGCAGGGTCTCGATGTCCAGCAGGATCAGCATGCGGTCGTCCTGGGTGCCGATGCCCGAGATGAACCGGGTATCGACCGCAGCGCCGAACTCAGGGGTCGGGCGGATCTGTTCGGACGACAGCGGGATGACGTCCGAGACGCTGTCCACCACGATGCCGACCACGCGGTCATCGACATTGAGCACGATCATCACGGTAAAGGCGTCGTAGCGCGCGTTCTCCAGGCGCAGCTTCAGGCGCAGGTCGATCACCGGCACGATGGTTCCGCGCAGGTTGATTACGCCCTTGATGTAATCCGGTGCGTCCGGCACCCGGGTGACGGCATCGTAGCCGCGGATTTCCTGCACCTTGAGGATATCCACGCCGTAATGCTCGGCGCCGAGCGTGAAGCTGAGGAATTCGCCGCCGGCGCTGGCGGCGGAGCGGGTCTGGTCGTTCATCGAGGGGTCCTGGTTCTGCCGGAAGTCCCGGTGTCAGGCTCGATATCGGCCCCGCGCGGGGGGACTTTAGGCAGGGCCGTGACAGGACATTCCCGTCTGGTGAGGACCGGATGGCGCCAGGCCACGGCCGGCGCCAGCTACATCTCTCCGTTCCGGCGTGCCTTGCGCTGGCGGTCGATCCGGAAGATGTAGCGCTGGATGGCGCTGTCGCCACCGCGAGGCAGGCTGTCGAAGCGCATCCCCACGCGCTTGATTTCGGTACCGTTGGGCTGGCGCTGCGGCAGCAGGTTGCAGACCACCAGCTCGATATCCAGATCCGGCCCATCCGACAGCGACAGCACCGCCGCGTAGCGCTGCTGCAGGCCGAACACGGCGCAGTCGCTGGGCACCGCGACGGCAAGGCCACCGCCGCTGATGTCCACCACGCGCATCGACAACGCCTCGGGGCGTCCGTCCGCAGCCGGCAGCAGCAGCTGGGGCGAGTCGGTGATGGGGGTTTCCAGCCGGTACAGTTCGCGCCGCTGCAGATGCATCAGTTCCTCTGGCAGCGCAGCGCGGAAGGCGACGTGGCCGTCGTTGTCCACGCGCTGCAGCCCATGCAGACGGAAGCGCACCAGCACGCGCTCAAGCTGGGCGAAACACAGCACATGATCGGCCTGCTCGGCTGCCCGGTTGGACGCCTCCTGCGGGCTGCCATCGATCAGCAGCACGTCCTCGTCTTCGTCCAGTTCCAACAGCGCGGTCGGGAACGAGCGATCACGGCCGTCGATATGCGCGTTTATCAGGGAGCGCTGCTCGATCAGCGAGCGCAGCAGCTGCCGCAGCTGGCGCGGATTACGGACCAGGAAGCGTTCATCCGCGGCGTCGGCCGCATGGACATCGTGCACTGCTGTGTCGTTGCCGTCGGACATGGAATCTGTGGTCAGGGGCGGGCGCCTGCGCGCGCCGGCGCGTGGCTCGATGGGGATATCGGCCACCGCGCCGGATTATGAAGTGTGAGTTTCATCACCTTCCATCGGCCGGGCCGGGATCGAAGGAATGGGCCGAAGGCATCATTCCTCGATACCGGCGATCTGCCGCACACGCTGCATCACCGCCCGATTGTCGTCCCCTCCGTGCAGGTGGAAGCGCGCTACCGCGGCCGCCAGCAGCTGTGCCTGTTCGGCCATGCCGTGGGTGGCCGCGGTGGACGCCTCCACCAGCGTGGCGTTCTGGCGGGTGCTGGCGTCCATCTGCGCGATGCTCTGGTTCACCTGCTCGATGCCCATGCTCTGTTCCTGCGAGGCGGAGGAGATCTCGCCCATGATCTGGTTCACCTGCTGCACCGCGGCCACGACCCGCTGCATGGTGCTGCCGGCCTGTTGCACCAGTGCGGCGCCATCGCTGACCTTGCCGACAGAGGCGTCGATCAGGCCCTTGATCTCCTTGGCAGCACCCGCCGAGCGTTGGGCGAGGGTGCGCACTTCGCTGGCGACCACGGCAAAGCCGCGGCCCTGCTCACCGGCACGGGCGGCTTCGACCGCGGCATTGAGGGCCAGGATGTTGGTCTGGAAGGCGATGCCGTCGATGACGCTGATGATCTCGGCGATCTTCTTCGAGGAGGCTTCAATGGCGGACATGGTGGTGACCACCTGGCCGACGACCGTGCGCCCCTCGCCGGCGATGTCGGCCGCATCGGTGGCCAGCTGGTTGGCCTGCCGCGCATGTCCCGCGTTCTGGCGCACCGTCGCGGTCAACTCCTCCATGGTGGCGGCGGTTTCCTCCAGGCTGGCCGCCTGCTGTTCGGTACGGCTGGCCAGGTGGCCGTTGCCCTGCGCCAGTCCGGCGGCGGCGCCGGTGAGGCGGCTGGAGGCTGCCTGGATGCTGCCGACGATGCGGGTCAGCTCGGCGATGGTGGTGTTGGCATCGTCGCGGATGCGGGCGTAAACGCCGTGGAAGTCGCCCTGCATCTGCACGGTGAGATCGCCGCGCGAGAGCGAGGACAGCAGCTGCGAGATCTGCTCGATGCTGCGTGCGTTGGCATCCAGCAGGCCGTTGAGGCGTTCCGCCAGCTGCAGGAAGAAGCCTTCCTTGCCGGCGGTGCCGACGCGGCCGCTGAAGTCGCCCTGCGCGGCGGCATCGACGATATGGCCGAGTTCTTCTTCGACCTCGATCTCGGCTGTGCGGTCGGCCCACTCCACCACGAATCCCTGGCGCTGTTCGTCGTCGCCGATGATCGGATTGACGATCAGCTGCAGGGCCCGGCCGCCGACGCGGATCTGCGTGCGGTAGGTGCCGGTGAGGCGGTCGAGCAGGGTGGCCTGGTGGGCCGGATTGCGGTGGAAGATGTCGATGTTGCGGCCCAGCAGGTCGGCGGCGCTGAACTGCGGCAGGTCACGGCGCAGGTCGGCTTCGGCGGCGGCCAGCATTTTCTGCAGTGGACGGTTGACGAAGACGATGTTGCGGTCACGGTCGGCGATCATCACGTTGGTGGTGACATCGTCCAGCGCGCTGCGGATGCGCAGCGATTCGCCACTGGCCGCCAGCTCGCGCTGGCGGCGCTGCAGCAGCCGGGTGCTGGCTTGGACCAGGGCGGCGGCCAGCGAGTCCTGCGGGAACTGGCTGGCATGCAGCGCCTCGGGCAGGGGCTGGTCGTCGGCCAGGCCGCGTGCCAGGTGTGCCAGTTGCTGCGGGTCGTGGCCGAGCAGCAGAAGCTGGCGGCGCATCTGGACGGCCATCACCGACAGCAGGCCGGCCTCGATGGTGACGTACAGAGCGTGCAGGACCAGCACGCCCAGACCACTGCCGGCGGCGAATACCGGGTACGGCAGGCCGCGCGTCTGCAGGGCGAAGAACAGCACGTGATGCACGGCGATCGCCACGGCGGCCACCACGATCGGCAGCCAGTCGCGGTAGTACAGCAGCAGTGCGATCAGCACGATGACCGTGAAGTGGGTCTCCAGCTGTCCGTGCGTCTGGTGGATCAAGGTGGCCGACAGCACCATCCACGCCAGCGCTGTCGTGCAGCGGCTGAGGCGGCTGCCGGGCTGCAGGTGGATCTGCACCGCGCTGACCAGCAGCGCGGGCAGTGCGACCAGCAGCCACGGTGTCCATTGACCATGGCGCACGGCCAGTGCCAGCGAGGCCAGGACCAGCCCTGCACTGACCAGCAGGAACAGGCGGTCGGCACCCGCGGCCAGCGTGCGCAGGTAAGGCGGTGTCGGCTGACCGGTCGGCGCGGCGGTATTACGGGTGGAGGCATGCATGCGCTACTCCTTGTGGCATGGGCAATGATGGGAAAGGATCACGGGTGCCTGTGCATTGCGCAGCAGCCCCGCAACCAGTGGAGCGGCTGCGAGCGGACGGCCGCCGCAGCCCGCGTCGAGAAGGGAGGGCCCGGCATAGACAAGGCGCTGCTGGTACAGCACCAACCATTCGAAGGGCAGCGGCGTGCGAGCCTCCCGCAGGTCGATGCCGTCGGGTGTGCGCGCCGGTGGTGCGCAGCCACACACGATGGACTGCCGCAGCAGCAGGGGATGCTGATGGCTGGCGGCAAGCACGGCGGGCGACAGCTGCGCCAGCACGTCCGCGGCGCGCCAGCGGCCGGCCGGTGGCTGTGAAGCATCGGCCTGCGCCCACAGCGCGGCGAGGGTCCATCCCAGCCACGCAGCGAGCAGCAGCACGCCGGCCAGCATTCGCCCACGCTGTACCGGTATCGGGTCGGGGTCGTTGCTGGCTGGCATCGCTGGCTCGCGTAGGACCGTGTCCCGTTAGCGGCGAGCGGCGGCTGAACCTGAAGAAAAATTCAATCAGTTGGCCGGGGCAACGCTGGAACTGTGATGCGTTGCGGCGACCGGCGAGGAGTCACGGCGATCAGACCGGGCCGGTCGAGGGTCGGATCCCTGCCAGTGTGCAGGAATCCGACGCGTCCCGGTTCCGATGAGGTCAGAACTCCTGCCAGTCGCCGTCGAGTGCCAGCGCCGGCTGCGCCGCCGCGGCGCGTGCGACGCGCTGGGGGGCCGGCCTGGCCGCTGGAGCTGCCGCTGGCGTTCTGCGCTGCGCCGCCACGACCACCGCCGGTAGCGGTGCTTCGTTCTGTGATTCCAGGCGGAAGCGGGCCACGGCCTCACCCAGCTGCACAGCCTGTTCCTCCATCGCCCGTGCAGCGGCGGTGGCTTCCTCCACCAGCGCGGCGTTCTGCTGGGTGGTCTCGTCCATCTGCACCACGGTCTGGTTGACCTGCTCGATGCCG
>NZ_JBRRBV010000034.1:0-7558 GCF_056756445.1 Stenotrophomonas sp. STEN225
CTGCTCGGCCTTGGCGTGTCGCCAGCCGCAATTGCCCAGACGACGGTGACGTACATCCACACGGACGCGCTGGGCTCGGTCGTGGCCGAGAGCGATGCCAACGGCAACGTGATCAAGCGCTATGACTACGAGCCTTACGGTGCTGTGGTCGGTGGTCAGGTCACGGATGGCCCGGGGTATACCGGGCATGTGAGCGACTCGGCCACCGGGCTGAGCTACATGCAGCAGCGGTACATGGATCCGCAGTTGGGTGTGTTCCTGTCGGTGGATCCGGTGACGGCCTATGAACAGCCGGTGGGGCAGTTCAATCGATATCGGTATGCAAACGGCAATCCGTACAAGTTCACTGATCCGGACGGGAGGCAGAGTTGGAGTGACTTCCAGACCGGCTTTGAGAACGGAACACTTAACGCCTCCCGATACGAGCACGGATTTCCGTTGCATGCCAATTGGGCTGAGCAAACTGGCTATGCCATTGGTTCCGGTATCGTCAAGGGCGGGCAGTCCCATGCTGGTGGCATTCGAGCGCCGCCCCTGCGTATGCAGCCACCCCGGACTGGGACTGTTACAGTTGGCGCGCCATCTGGCCGGAACACAAACAAATTGCGACCGGACGCCAATGCAGAGGGCGCACACTCTGTCCTAAAGCGTGGTGAGGATGGCAATATCAGCAATACTGCCACTTACCAGCCAAATCCGAACAATCCGTCCGGCTTCCAAGAGGTAAAGCGTGTCGACGTAACCGGAAAGGCTCATACCAATCCTGATGGATCCATCATTGCCACACCTCATGTGAAAGAGGCAGGGCAAAAGGGGGTGCGTCCGGCGCTCCCAGAAGAGCTGCCAAAGCGGAACTGAGATTATTTATGGACACTGCGATTGCGCTTTTGCAAAAATGGTACTCGAATCACTGTGACGAAGATTGGGAGCATTCCTACGGTATCAAGATAGACACTTTGGATAACCCAGGGTGGATTCTCACTGTCGACCTGGTTGACACGGAGTTGAGTGAATATTCGCTGCCCAGAACGCGCATTGATCGTTCGGAAGTAGATTGGATTCAGTCCGAGATTTCGGATGGGCGCTATATCGCTTGCGGTGGAGTGCTCAACCTGGAGGAGATCGTGCTTCAGTTTTTGAACTTCGCCGAGGGTCCCCGCGTCGACAGTCAGGATGCGCGAACCGACGGCGTAGGGCAGTAGGTTTTTTCGTTCAGTGTTCGGAGCAAGTTTGTGCTCTGTCGTCGCAGACATTAGGCATCGTCAGCGGACGATCCTCATCCAAACATCCCCTCGCATCCTGTCCTAAGTTGGCTCTATCGCCACTCACGGACAACCCGCCCGATGTCATCCGCCCTCACCAAACGCATCGTTCTCAGGGCTGAACCCCGGGATCGCCCCTGCGAGGTCAGGGACGCTCAGGTTCGCGGCCTGATCCTGCGTGTGCAGCCTTCAGGGCATAAGGCTTGGATCGTGACCTGGGCGCACGGTAAACGTCGTACCTTAGGTTCGGTCGAGCACTTGACGCTCGACCAGGCCCGCGACCAAGCCCGGCAAGCGGTCGCTGAATACGTTCAGTCCGGATTGCCGGCACTCGCAAAGTCCAAGCCCACTAGCTGCACGCTCGAAACACTGCTCAACGAGCATTTCGAGCCTTGGGCGATAGCTGAGCTCAAGGGTGGTCGTCAGTACCCGGACCGCATCCGATCAGTGTTCCCGTGGCTGCTGCGTCGTCAGATCATCGAAATTGACGTGCCCACAATGGAGCGATGGTGGCGCGGTCGTGTCACTGGCCCCGATGCAGTCACCAAGGCTACCGCAGCGCGCGACTTTGCTTGCCTGCGGTCTGCCTTGTCTCGGGCCGTTGAGTGGAAGCTGATCGAGACTAACCCCCTCATGGGCATGCGTCAGCGATCAGCAGCTAGCCGCAAGGTGGTTCGGTTCCTGTCCCCTGATGAGGAGGCGATGCTCCGGGCCTCGCTGGCAGCGCGCGATCTAGCTGGGGTTGAGGGGAGGGCGAACGCGAATGCGGCCCGACGTAAGTACCGGCAAGCGGTTCTGCCTGACTTGCCGATGGACGGCTATGTCGATCACCTGACTCCGGTGGTCCTTACAGCCATCAATACCGGCATGCGGCGGGGTGAACTGCTATCGATGACATGGGCGGACATCAACTGGGAAGCCAAGATGCTGACCATTCGAGCCGAGAACGCCAAGTCCGGTAGGCAGCGTCACATCCCGCTAAACGTCGAAGCCATGGAAGTCCTGCAGCGTTGGGCTAGACAAGCGGGCGAGCGCCGTGCGGGCAAGGTCTTCGACGTGACGGACATCAAGAAGGGGTGGGGCAACCTCATAGCCGATGCCCGCATCGAAGAATTCCGGTCAATCGCTATCGGTATGCGAACGGCAATCCGTACAAGTTCACAGATCCGGATGGACGTGCAGTCACTTGTAACGAGAATCGATGTTCTGGTGAGGTGAACACCATCGCTGATGCTCTGGCGCTTCCTGCAATTCTGACGATAGCGTACGGGGGGAGATTAGTCTCAAATGCAATTGATTCCACCCAGCGGAGTGAAGGGGCTGATCCGACCGACTCCACGGAGGGGGAAGGGGGAAAGCAGGCGCCCGATAGCGTAGCTGGACTACGTGGTGAATCGACTATTGAAAATGTCACTACCCGAGGCACCCGGGTATGGGATAGAGGAGCCGAATCAGATCAGAAGGCAAAGGATTTTGACGCGCTGGGTCCCAAGGATGTCGACACAAAGGCAAACGGAACTCGTGTTGGGCAATTGGAGGATGGAAGTCGAGTGATTGACAGGAACTACTCCAAGGATGGACGGCCGACGCTGGAGATTCGGCGCCAGGACGGTCGAACCACTGATGAGTTTAGATATGGGAAGAACCCATGATTGGACAGCGTTCTGCAGATTTTGAAGAGTGGCGACCTGACGGAATGGACGGGGATCACTCGTGGGATGTCGGGGAAGTTAGATATTCGATTGACGGATCTATGGCTATAGATTTGTTCGAGAACACGGGAAGGAAGGCGTGGATTCTGATTTTCGCAACGCCCTTGGCCGTTCGAATTACTCAGGAGGGAAGTCTCCAGGAATACTGGGAGTCAGGCGTAGTGGTGGCCGGGCATAACCTGATGCGTGCAACCAGCTCATCGTTGTTGACGTGGTTGGAGAATTCGAGCGGTGGCGTTCATTCTTCGGGAAATATGGCGCATTATGCGGTCTTCTCCGACGATGTCTGCGTTGAAGTTCTCTCGCGTGTCGTGCCTTCTCTGATGCCTGCAGATGCCTAGATGAGGACGATCCTCATCCAATCAACGCCTGGCATCCTGTCCTAATTTGGCGCTATCGCCACTTACGGACGCTCCGCCCAATGTCATCCGCCCTCACCAAGCGCATCGTTCTCACAGCAGAACCCCGAGATCGCCCCTACGAGCTCAGGGACGCTCAGGTTCGCGGCCTGATTCTGCGAGTGCAACCCTCGGGCCACAAAGCTTGGATCGTGACCTGGGCGCACGGTAAGCGTCGTACCTTGGGGTCGTTGAGCTTCTGACACTTGATCAGGCCCGCGACCAAGCCCGGCAAGCCGTTGCTGAGTACGTTTGGACTGCCACAAGCAATTGCACGGGAGAGATTAGCAATGAATGAGACGACCATAGCTAAAGATGGTGAGAACGAGACTGCGGTGCCGCAAGCTTGGCGGCCCACGCTCGCAGCCATCGTTGATGCTCTGATTCAAGGTGGCGAACCATCGCTACCGCAGGTAACCCTTCAGGCCCCAGATGTGTGGGCAAGCGCGCTAGAGAACATTCGCGCGTATGGCGCACACTTGAAAAGGCTGCCAGATGAGTCCTGGAACTCTTCCGTCTGCATCTGGTATGGAGATTTTTGGAATGTTCTGGTTGATCTTTACACAGAAGAAGAGGGGAGGAGTGACCTAGTGCTTCAGGCTCACGTGTACGAAGTTGGTGATGGGTATCGATACGAGGTGATTTTGGTATGCGTGCCGTAGAACCTGAAGGTCTGTTCGAATTTCATCGGTTTTCAAATTAAGTAGTGACTTAATTGGCGGCTACATGGGGCGGGGCTGTGCACTGTGGACGATCCTCATCCAAACACCGCCTTGCATCCTGTCCTAAGTTGGTTCTATCGCCATTTGCGGACGCTCCGCCCAATGTCATCCCCCCTCACCAAGCGCATCGTTCTCACAGCTGAGCCCCCGAGAGCGCCCCCATCGTCCCGGCGGCAACGGTCCATGCCGGTTCGCTCGTCCGGAGTCGGGATCATCCGGTCAGTCGCGAGCTGCTTAGATCGCTCGCCAAGTTCAGTCGGCTGGGTTCGTAATGCGTAGGTCGCAGGTTCGACTCCTGTTTCCGGCACCATGTTTGATGAAAAGCCCCGGCCCTGGTCGGGGCTTTTTTTGTGTCTGGTAGCGCCGGGCCATGCCCGGCGGAATGCGAGTTCCCCAGCAGTGCCAACCCATGGCGGGAAGCCGCAATTTCCGAGTCTCGCGGCCTACTCGTCCCTCCGGCTTCCCGAGCGCTTGGCTCCTCGCACTGTTCCTGACGTGGCAACCGCGGCCGGTCATTCCTGTGCTATGAATACCCAGCCTTGCTTCAAGGCTCTTTCAGGGATTGGAAGGATGCGCAGGTTCGGGGGAACTGCAGGCGGTGTGTCGGCCCGCTTCAGGGGATTTGAAGAGCGATTTCGGAAGTCGGGGGCATTCGGCGCCTGGCTGTGCTGCGTGCTGCTGCTCGGCCTTGGCCTGTCGCCAGCCGCAATTGCCCAGACGACGGTCACTTACATCCACACGGATGCCTTGGGCTCGGTTGTGGCCGAAAGCGATGCCAACGGCAACGTGATCAAGCGCTATGACTACGAGCCTTACGGTGCTGTGGTCGGTGGTCAGGTCACGGATGGCCCGGGGTATACCGGGCATGTGAGCGACTCGGCCACCGGACTGAGCTACATGCAGCAGCGGTACATGGATCCGCAGTTGGGTGTGTTCCTGTCGGTGGATCCGGTGACGGCATATGAGCAGCCGGTAGGGCAGTTCAATCGGTATCGCTATGCCAACGGGAATCCGTACAAGTTCACTGATCCTGATGGACGGCAGGCGATCCCGATGCCGGCCCCTTACATCCTTCCCATCCCGGTTCCCAACCCTGGTGGAAACATCCAGCGCAGTGAGGATACATCCGGGGGGAATCGCGAGAGCGGGCCAAGTGGAAGGCCAACTTCGAGGCCCACTGAACGTCCCGCAGGTCGGGATACAGTGCGGCGGGGGCGAGACGGGCAGCCAATACCCAATCGTTTCCCCGACCGACCACTACCCACTAAGCCCAATGGTGAGCCTGCACCAGAACCGGATGCGGCTGGCCCGCATACGCAACTGGGGCAGCGAGATGGTAGAAATGGAAAGTACGACCAGGCGAGAGAATTCGACGGTCACGGGAGGCCGGTAAAGACTATTGATTTTACTGACCACGGTCGGCCGGGCAGTCATACGAACCCGCACGAACATCCTTATGAGCCGAGTGCTACCGGGGGCACTCCTTCACGCGGACCCGCGCGGCCGCTTAACGGAGGCGGATAGTCATGACCGTAAACGCTTGGGACTTCCCAATCACGGGAGACAGGGTAGTTGAGGCGTTAAGAGATAACTTCAGCACGAATGATATTTGGCTGCTATCGCATTTGGATGTCCCTTCGGGAGCGGAGTCAAAAGCGACCTTGGGTCATCTTCGAGAGCGGATGGTGAACAGGCCGTTAGAGGTGTCGACGGGTGATCTGTGCGATGCGCTTGCTGGTGCGCCGCAAGTATGGGTACTGGACATCCGGCTATCATCCGACCACGAAGTTCAGCTCTACATTGAAGATGGTGAGGTATTTGAGGAGAGTCTGGACAGGATGGTCGGAACCGGAAATATCGCTGGACCGACAGACCCGGGACTGAGATGAAATGTAGGTTCGACTCCTGTTTCCGGAGTTGGGCTTGTCCCCGTAGTAGGGGATGGGGCTGGGAAGCTGATAAAAGGCGCCGACAACATAGCGGATGGAGTTAGGTTGAATAAGCAACTTGGCAGCGAGCAGCAGCTTGGCGAGCTGATATCAGGCGAAGGGCGGGTCATAGCTGGCGGTAATGGTAGCGTCGGATTACGGGACTCGCCGCGCCTTAGCGCTGTTCATGGAGGGCAGGCATCAGATTGGACCAAGGTGTCGAGCTCATCGCATAAGGCGCCAGATGGTCAGCAGTTTTCTACCCACGCATATCGAAATCAGACGAGCGGACAAGTCGTTGAGCCAAAAACAAAGTTGATTGAAGAGGGGAAGTAGGTCATGCGAGTTAAAGTTATTGATGATTGGGAGAGCGTTCTCGCTGACCTTGGCGCAGAGGGTAAGGTGAAGCCGAAACTGTTCGTGGCTCGTGGAAAAGAGTACACGGTTTATGGGCTCAGTTTGCATCGTAGTTCAAGTGTGTATAGAGCGGGGGCGCTAATCTGTCAGCTGGTCGATGATTATGGGAATCTTATCTTCGCGCCGATTGGCGTATTTGATGTAATTGATGGAGCAATTCCGGATTTCTGGCGGATCGAAGTTCGCGATGGTGACGTTCTTATTTGGCCAGATATTTTCTACAAAGACTTCTTCTTCGACGACTTGTCAGATGGTGTTCCGGAGTGCGTCGCGGCCTTCCGAAATCTGCAGTCACTGATGGGAAATACTGGCTGACTGGTTTCCCGTATAGATAGGAGAACAAGGTTGAGGGCTTCGATGCAAAGGCTGGCGGAGCACGTTTGCTGCGGACGATCCGCATCCAATCACCGCCTCGCATCCTGTCCTAAGTTGGCCGGTAATCTCCCCGTAGGTCGGCAGCATTGATAAATGGAATTTTCTCGTAATCTAATCCAGAGGAGATCCCATGAAAATTCACTATTCGCCGATAGCCATATTGGACCGGTCAGGACTTCGCGCATGAACGGTGATAGCTACGAGCTTCTGGCCATAATTGTGGAGACAGGGCTTCTCGGATCTGCTAGCGAATTGGCTCCTGGCTTGCTGGACCGCTACTGGTCGGGCGAAGTAAGTGTGCCCTCGGCTATCGATGCCGACATTGCTTCCTATCTTTCGCAACACGACGTAGGGGCTCTTGCAAGAGCATCAACGTGGATTGCAAGGAATCATGTCCTTTCCGGGCAGATGCCCAAGCAACACTTGAGCATGGTGCGGTGGCTGTTTGAGAATGGCTATGTTGATCGGCTCGATCTACTGAACCTGCTGGCGCTGCTTTCACTTGGACCGCTGGATGAAGCCGGATTGGAGATCGCCTTGCTCTCCAAAGAAGCACTGGACGAAGGTCGGCTGGAGGGAGGCTTGAAGCTGATAGAGCCAATGCTACTGGCCTATAGCCCTTCGCTATGATGGATGCGTAGGTCGCAGGTTCGACTCCTGTTTCCGGCACCATGTTTGATGAAAAGCCCCGGCCCTGGTCGGGGCTTTTTTGTGTCTGGTGGCGCCGGGCCATGCCCGGCGGAA
>NZ_JBRRBV010000035.1:0-5431 GCF_056756445.1 Stenotrophomonas sp. STEN225
GGGGGGGGCGCGGGGGCCAAGGCCGGGGTTGTGGTGTCGCTCCCGCGGGTGCCCCCCCGGCGCTACCGATCAGCGCAGGGCGCTGGCCGGTACGTCGATGGCCATGGCCAGCGCCAGATGGTCCGAGAAGGCCGCCGGTACGGCTTCGACCGCGCGGGTCTGCAGGCTGCTGCTGACCAGGATGTGGTCGATGGCGCGGTCCGGGCGCCAGCTGGGGAATGTCGGCACGATGCAGCCTGGAGGCTGCAGCCGGGTCTTCTGGTACAGCACCTGCATTTCCGGCCGTTCGGCCAGGCAGTTGAAGTCACCCATCAGCACGGCATTGGGGTGGTCGGACAGCAGCTCGGCGATGAAACCGAGCTGTGCCATCCGCGAACCGGCACCCAGCGAGAGGTGGGCCACGGCCACGGCCAGGCCGTCCCTGCCATCACCGAACCTGGCCAGCAGCACGCCACGCCCGCCGATGCGGCCGGGCAGGGCGTGGTCCTGCACCTCCACCGGCTCCAGTTTGCTCAGCAGGCCGTTGGCACTGGATGCAACCCCGCCCATGCGCCGGTTCGGCTGGTGGCTCCAGTAGTTGAAGCCGGCACGCTGGGCCAGGTAGTGGGTCTGGTTGGTGAAGCCCGAACGCAGGCTGCCTGGATCGGCTTCCTGCAGGCCAACGATGTCGTGCCCACGCGCCAGTGTGGCAATCGCATCAAGACTGCTGCGCTTGCGACCCGCCGGCAGCGCATGTGACCAGCTGCGGGTCACATAGTCGCTGTAGCGGCGGGTACTGGAGCCGGCCTGGATGTTGGCCGTCAGCAGACGCAGGGTCCGTGTAGAGGGGGAATTCACGGCCGGGGACAGCTTCTCTTGGATCAGTGAGCCTGGGCCGCACCGCGCTCGCGGGCGATCAGGTGGTCGGCGATGCGCAGCATGTCCGGGAAGCTCTTGCCCTTCACCAGGTACTTGCCGTTGACGATGATCGACGGGGTGCCGCTGATCTGGCTGCGCTGCGCGAACTGCTTGGCCGAGTTGGTCTTGGCATTCACCGCGAAGCTGCCCATGGTGGCGGCGAACTGCTTCGGATCGACGCCGTAGCCGGCGTAGAACTTGGCGATGTCCTCGACCGAATCACGGCCGCGTTCGCCCTTCAGGGTCTTCTGCGAGTGGATGGCGGCGTACAGCGCCTCGTGGGTCTTCTCCTGCACGCCCAGCGTCTGCGCGGCATAGAAGGCACGGGCGTAGTCGTCCCAGGTGCCGCCGAACATGGCGGGCACGTAGACGAAGTTCACGTCGCCCGGCAGACCGGCTTTCCACGGGCCGACCAGCGGCTGGAAGGCGGCGCAGGCCGGGCAGACGTAGCCGAAGATCTCGACCACTTCGACCTTGCCGGCAACCGGCTGGAAGGGCTGGCCGTTCGGAATTTCCTGGTAGTCCTCACCGGCCACCGGCGCCGGACCGGTCAGTGCGGTGGTGGTCGGGGCCGGAGCGGCCGCAGGAGCGGCTTCGGCGGCCTTCTCGCCTTCGGCTGCCGGGGCCGCGCCTGCGTTGTCAGTGGCCGGTGCCGCAGCGGGGTCGGTGCTGGCCGGGGTGGTGGTCGGCTCGGCCGGGGCGGCGGAGGTGTTGGCGGTGCCGTCGTCGGCCTTGCAGGCCGCCAGGATCGGCAGCAGCGCTGCGAGTGCGAGGGCGTAGCGGATCTTCATGGAAGCGTCTCCAGCATCTGGAATGGTGGGGCCGGCGGCGGGCGCCGGCCAGGGGGAAATGATGACACGCGGCGGCGACAGCGCCGTGTCGGGAGTGGGCGTTGGTTCAGCGGCCGCGGTTGGCGCGGACCTGGGCGATCAGCGCCGAGGCAATGCGCAGCTGGTCGTCGAAGCTGTTGCCGCGGACCAGATACTGGCCGTTGATGATCAGCGCCGGGGTACCGGGGATGCGGGTGCGCTGGGCGAATGCCCGCGCCGCGTCGACCTTCTTCTGCACGGCGTCGCCCCGCAGGGCCTGGGTGTAACGCTCGGGCGCCACACCGTACGCCTTGTAGAAGGTGGCGAGCTCATCGGCCGAGACATTCTGCATCGGCAGGGTGCCCTGCTCGTGCAGTGCCTTGAACACGGCCGCATGGCTGCGCTTGGCGACGCCGACTTCTTCGGCGGCGTAATAGGCCAGCGCCCAGGCATCCCAGGCGCCCCCGAACGCCGCAGGCACCGGAGTGAAGCGAACATCCGCCGGCAGCTTGGCCGCCCAGGCTTCCAGCTGCGGTTCGAAACGCGCGCAGTGCGGGCAGGTGTAGCCGAACACCTCGACCACTTCGATCTTGCCGGCGAGCGGCTGGAACGGACCGGCCTGGGCGATGCGCTCGTAGTCGCGACCTTCGACCAGCGGGGCTGCGGCAGGGGCGGCACTGGCGGCCATCGGCAGCAGCACCAGCAGGGACAACAGCAGGCGGGGAATCAACCTCATCGACACGCATCTCCGTTGAAAAAGCAACGCCGGCGCAGTCGCCGGCGTGAAGGAAACATACCGCAGGCGCGGGCCGCGGTGGCGGCCCGGGCCGACCAGTGGCGGTCAGGGGGCGGCGGCCGGTCGTGCCGGCGTGGCTTCGGTGGCCACGTCGTCGGCCCGGTTGTGCAGGCCCTGCAGGTAGCTGGACAGCGCCTGCACTTCCTGTTCGGTCAGCTTCTGTGCCACCGCGGCCATGATCTGGAAGTGTGCCTTGTCGGTTTCGTTGGTCTGCCCGGCCTGGTACTCCTGCAGGCGGCGCGCGACATAGCTGGCGTGCTGGCCACCGATATGCGGGTAGGCCGGGCCCGGGTTGCCGGCGCCGCTGGGGCCGTGACAGGCCATGCAGGCCGGCAGCCCGCGCGACGCGTCGCCGCCGCGGTACAGCTGCTGGCCGATCTGGTAGAACTTCATGCCCTTGTAGGGGCCTTCGGTCACCGCCGTGTCGTCGGCGATGCCGGCGGTGGCCTTCTGCGTGGCGAAGAACGCGCCGATGTCGCGCATGTCCTGCGGGGTGAGGTTCTGCACGAACGGCACCATCGCCACTGCCGCACCGGAGCTGCGCTGGCCGTTGGCGATCAGGGCCATCTGCTGGGCGACATAGCGCTCGCTCTGCCCGGCGATGGACGGGTACATCTCGACCGTGGAATTGCCGTCGGCACCATGGCAGGCCGCGCAGGCCGCAGCCTTGCCCTGGCCAGCCTTGGCATCGCCCCAGGTCGTCTTGCTGAAATCCACCTCCAGCGAGGCGGTGTTGATCGGCCCGTTGTCGGGCAGCGGGGTCAACGTGGTCTGCGCGAACGCAGCGGCGGCAACAACGACAGCAGTGGCAAGGGCGGATACGGCAAGAACGCGAGCGTGGCGCATGCTAAAGCTCCGTATGGACCGGGCCGGGCGGTGGCCGCCGGCGTCGTCCGGATTATCAACGGCGTTTCCACGCACGGTCAACGAAGCAGTGCAGCAAAATCCCCGCTGGGGCCGTCGGCACGGGCGCGCGGCGCCGCAACATGCGATCCTATGCGCATGTCATTGCTCCTTGAACGCGCCCGTTACCACCTCTCGGCCCACAACGCGCGGCAGCTGCCGCCCGACGAAGGGGCCGAAGTGGCCTTCGCCGGCCGCTCCAACGCCGGCAAGTCCAGCGCCCTCAATGCGTTGACCCGGCAGAATGCCCTGGCCCGCGTCTCCAAGACCCCCGGCCGCACGCAGCAGCTGGTGTTCTTCCAGATCACCCCGGAAGCAAGCCTGGTCGACCTTCCCGGCTACGGCTACGCCAAGGTGCCGCTGGAGCTGCAGGCGCACTGGCAGGCCTTCATCGACCGGTACTTCCGTACCCGGGAGGCACTGAAGGGGCTGGTGGTGGTGATGGACATCCGCCACCCGCTGAAGGACTACGACCGCCAGATGCTGTCTTACGCCGTACAGCGCGGCCTGCCGGCGCATGCGCTGCTGACCAAGGCCGACAAGCTGGGCCGCGGCCAGCAGATGCAGACGCTGCAGAAGGTGCGCAAGGAACTGCAGTCGGCCTACGGCGACAGCGTCAGCGTGCAGGTGTTTTCCGGTGAGGACCGCACCGGCGTGGACGAAGCCCGTGCCGTGATCGGTGGCTGGCTGGGCCTGGAATAACCTCTCGCCCGCCGGGCATGGCCCGGCGCTACCAGATCGGTGGGGGCCGACCTTGGTCGGCACACCCTCACAATGGCGAATACTCCGCCGGCACCCAGGCATAGGCCTGGCCGTCCCTGCGCACGTGGCCCAGGCCCGGGAAAGGCAGATGCGCACCCGCCACCCACCACGCCCCGGCGGTGGCCTGCTGCAACAGACTGCGGCGGCTGGCCGTGGCCGCCTTGCGGTCCGAATCGGCCTCGAACGCGGCTTCCGGGTGGGCGAACTGCACCGCGTGGAAGTGCAGCACGTCGCCCCACACCAGCAGTGACTGGCCCTGGCTGTCGAACCGGTAAGAGACGTGGCCGGGGGTGTGGCCATGGGTATCCATCGCCAGGGCACCGCCGGGGAGGGCATCGCCAGGCTCGAAGGTACGCAGGTGGCCGCTGGCCTGATAAGGCGCCACGGCGGTTCGGGCGAGCGGGAAGGCAAAGCGCACGCCCTCCGGTGCGGTGGCTTCGCTGGCCGGGTTGAGCCAGTAGTCCGCGTCGGCCCTGGACAGCCACACTGTCGCGTTCGGATAGGCCGGCTTGCCCTGCGCGTCGAGCACGCCGCACAGATGGTCGGGGTGGGCGTGGGTCAGCAGGATGTCGTCCACCTCGGCGGGATCCACGCCTGCGGCACGCAGGTTGCCCAGTACCTGGCCCAGGCCGGGACCGAAGCACTGTGCGGTGCCCGTGTCGACCAGGGTGAGGTGATTGCCCTGGCGGATCAGGTAAGCATTGACCGCGGTCTGCAGGCCCTTGCTGTCTTCGGGGACATAGCGGCCTTCCAGCAGGCGGGTGACCAGCGTCGGCGGCACGTCGACCACTTCCTGCCGGCCGAGTGCGACCACGCCATCGAACAGGGCGGTGACCTGCAGGGTGCCGATGCGGTGGTGATAGACGCCGGGCATCTGCCGGGTGGGTGCGGGTGAGGTGGCTTCGGCGAGTGCGGTCAGCGGCAGCGCAGCCAGGGCCAGCAGCAGGGCGCCGCGCAGCGGCAGGTGATGCAGGATCATGAGGGTTCTCGATGGAGGACGGGCGGTTCCGTTGCGGCTAGCGTGCCGTGGCCGGCGTGCGCGCGGCGCTCAAACCGCTGCGCGGAATGCTCAGGGAAGGGAGTGTGCTGGCAGGGCTGCGCCCTGCACCCGCAGAGGCAACGGCCGAAGCAACAGCCGAAGCAACGGCAACAGCGGGCTGTCCGTGGGATGGCGGGGTGGGTCCGGCTGCGGGGGACGCCGTAAATACGTCCCTGTAGGCTCGGTCGCGCCATCCATGGCGCTCACGCCCCCGCAACCGGACCC
>NZ_JBRRBV010000036.1:0-2500 GCF_056756445.1 Stenotrophomonas sp. STEN225
GCTGCGTTTCACTTCCGAGTTCGGGATGGGATCGGGTGGTTCCACAGCGCTAATTTCACCAGGGAGGCTTTTGGAGAGTCGCACTCGTCCCGATGGGACAAGGCGCCAGCCTCGCATAGTTCTTGTGACGTAGCGTGCACTTGGATGCTCTTACGACGTTGTCGTAAAGCCAAGGCAACTTGAGGTTATATGGTCAAGCCGCACGGATCATTAGTATCAGTTAGCTCAATACATTGCTGTACTTACACACCTGACCTATCAACCACGTAGTCTACATGGTTCCTTCAGGGGGCTTGTGCCCCGGGAGATCTCATCTTGAGGCGCGCTTCCCGCTTAGATGCTTTCAGCGGTTATCGCTTCCGAACATAGCTACCCGGCAATGCCACTGGCGTGACAACCGGAACACCAGAGGTTCGTCCACTCCGGTCCTCTCGTACTAGGAGCAGCCCCTCTCAAATCTCCAACGCCCATGGCAGATAGGGACCGAACTGTCTCACGACGTTCTGAACCCAGCTCGCGTACCACTTTAAATGGCGAACAGCCATACCCTTGGGACCGACTACAGCCCCAGGATGTGATGAGCCGACATCGAGGTGCCAAACACCGCCGTCGATATGAACTCTTGGGCGGTATCAGCCTGTTATCCCCGGAGTACCTTTTATCCGTTGAGCGATGGCCCTTCCATACAGAACCACCGGATCACTAAGTCCTAGTTTCCTACCTGCTTGATCCGTCGATCTTGCAGTCAAGCACGCTTATGCCTTTGCACACAGTGCGCGATGTCCGACCGCGCTGAGCGTACCTTCGAGCTCCTCCGTTACTCTTTAGGAGGAGACCGCCCCAGTCAAACTACCCACCATACACGGTCCCCGACCCAGATAATGGGCCCAGGTTAGAACGTCAAGCACGACAGGGTGGTATTTCAAGGATGGCTCCGCCACAGCTAGCGCCATGGTTTCATAGCCTCCCACCTATCCTACACAGACGAACTCAACGTTCAGTGTAAAGCTATAGTAAAGGTTCACGGGGTCTTTCCGTCTTGCCACGGGAACGCTGCATCTTCACAGCGATTTCAATTTCACTGAGTCTCGGGTGGAGACAGCGCCGCTGTCGTTACGCCATTCGTGCAGGTCGGAACTTACCCGACAAGGAATTTCGCTACCTTAGGACCGTTATAGTTACGGCCGCCGTTTACTGGGGCTTCGATCAAGAGCTTCACCTTGCGGCTGACCCCATCAATTAACCTTCCAGCACCGGGCAGGCGTCACACCCTATACGTCCACTTTCGTGTTTGCAGAGTGCTGTGTTTTTGATAAACAGTCGCAGCGGCCTGGTTACTGCGACCCTCTTCAGCTATAGCTCGCACGAGCCACCAAAAAGGGTGCACCTTCTCCCGAAGTTACGGTGCCATGTTGCCTAGTTCCTTCACCCGAGTTCTCTCAAGCGCCTGAGAATTCTCATCCTACCCACCTGTGTCGGTTTACGGTACGGTCTGCGTAAGCTGAAGCTTAGGAGCTTTTCCTGGAAGCGTGGTATCAGTGACTTCGTCTTAAAGACTCGTCTCGGTGCTCGGTCTTAAAGGATCCCGGATTTGCCAAAGATCCAAACCTACCGCCTTTCCCCGGGACAACCAACGCCCGGTACACCTAACCTTCTCCGTCCCTCCATCGCACTTACGCGAGGTGCAGGAATATTAACCTGCTTCCCATCGACTACGACTTTCGTCCTCGCCTTAGGGGCCGACTCACCCTGCGCCGATTAACGTTGCGCAAGGAAACCTTGGGCTTTCGGCGTGCGGGTTTTTCACCCGCATTATCGTTACTCATGTCAGCATTCGCACTTCCGATACCTCCAGCAGACTTCTCAATCCACCTTCGCAGGCTTACGGAACGCTCCTCTACCGCGCATAACAAAAGTTATGCACCCCAAGCTTCGGTTCAGTGCTTAGCCCCGTTAAATCTTCCCCGCAGACCGACTCGACCAGTGAGCTATTACGCTTTCTTTAAAGGGTGGCTGCTTCTAAGCCAACCTCCTGGCTGTCTGTGCCTTTCCACATGGTTTTCCACTTAGCACTGAATTTGGGACCTTAGCTGTGGGTCTGGGTTGTTTCCCTTTTCACGACGGACGTTAGCACCCGCCGTGTGTCTCCCATACAGTCCGTCTCGGTATTCGGAGTTTGCAATGGTTTGGTAAGTCGCGATGACCCCCTAGCCATAACAGTGCTCTACCCCCGAGAGGATACATATGAGGCGCTACCTAAATAGCTTTCGAGGAGAACCAGCTATCTCCGGGTTCGATTAGCTTTTCACTCCTAATCACACCTCATCCCCTACCTTTGCAACGGGAGTGGGTTCGGGCCTCCAGTGCGTGTTACCGCACCTTCACCCTGGGCATGACTAGATCACCCGGTTTCGGGTCTACTGCCCGCGACTATGCGCCCTTATCAGACTCGGTTTCCCTTCGCCTCCCCTATACGGTTAAGCTTGCCACGAACAGTAAG
>NZ_JBRRBV010000037.1:0-4628 GCF_056756445.1 Stenotrophomonas sp. STEN225
GCGCCCCCCCCCGGCCCGCCCCCGCCCCCCCCCCCCCCCCCCCCCCCCCCCCCCCCCCCCCCCCCCCCCCCCCCCCCCCCCCCGGGGGGGGGGGGCCACCTCAGGCCAGATGGATCGCGCCGAGAATCCGCGGTCCCTTCGCGCCGGTGACGCTGGGCAGGTTCCCCGTCAGCCCGTCCATCGTCCGCTGCGCCAGCCAGGCGAAGCCCATGGCTTCCACGTACTCCGGGTCCAACCCATGCACGGCGCTGGATTCCACCTGCAGCGCCGGCAGCCGTTCGGCCAGCCGTTTCATCAACTGCCGGTTGTGCACGCCGCCGCCACAGACCAGCAGGCGGCGTGTCTGCGGCTGCTGCGCCAGCAGCGCATCGGCCACGGTCGCCACGGTCAGCTCAAGCAGGGTCGCCTGCACATCGGCAGCGGCGTACTGGCCTTCACCCATGTGCGCCTCCGCCCACGCCAGATGGAACTGTTCGCGACCGGTACTCTTCGGCGGGGGCAGGTCGAACCAGGGGTCCGCACGCCAGCCCGCCAGCAGGGGGCCATCCACCACACCGCTGGCGGCATAGGCGCCTTCGGCATCGAAGGTGCGCCCGGTGTGGCGCTGGCACCAGGCATCCATCAGCGCATTGGCTGGACCGGTGTCGAAGCCGCGTACGGCACCCTCCCGCGGGATCAGGGTCAGATTGGCGATGCCGCCCAGGTTGAGCACGGCCCGGTCCTCGTCGGCCGTGCCCAGCATGCCGAGGTGGAAGGCCGGCATCAGCGGTGCGCCATGACCGCCGGCAGCCACGTCGCGGCGGCGGAAATCGCACACCGTGGTGATCCCGGTCAGCTCGGCGATGCGGTTGCCGTCGCCCAGCTGCACGGTGAAGGCCGGATCGGCCAGCGGCCGGTGGCGCACGGTCTGCCCATGCGAGCCGATCGCCCGCACCCGGGTGCGGTCCACGCCGGATTCGTCCAGCAACTGGTTGGCGGCGTCGGCGAAGGCGATCGCGATCCGCGCGTCGAGTTCGCCAAGCTCCTCCAGCGACGCCAGCGGCCCCCCTTCGCCCAGCGCCACCAGCCGCGCGCGCAGCAGGGGCTCCCAGCGCGCCGTCAGGCCATGCACGAAGCGGCAGCCGCCCTCGTCGGGAAACTGCACCAGCGCGGCATCGATACCGTCGGCGCTGGTGCCTGACATCAGGCCCAGGTACAGGGGAGTGTTGGCGTCGGCAGGTGTGCTCATGGCGCGCAAAAGAAAAGGACGCGGCAAGCTTGGGCTGCCGCGTCCTTGTTCGTCAACGCAGGTCTCAGCCGCGCTTGCGGCCGCGGGTCTGCGTGTCCTTGGCGCTGGCCACCTCCGTGGCCGCCTCGTCCCGACCGGTCGGCGCCGGGCTGGCGTCGGCGTAGATCAGCTTCTCCATGCCCTGGATGCGCGCCATCGCCGGCGCGGTCTGGGCGCGGAAGGCGGCCAGCTCGGCGCCCTTGAGCGGCTCCGGCGGCGGCATGGTCACCGTCAGCGGGTTGCGGTGCACGCCGTTGACGCGGAATTCGTAGTGCAGGTGCGGGCCGGTGGCCAGGCCGGTCGAGCCGACATAGCCGATCACCGTGCCCTGCGCCACGCGCTGGCCGGTGCGGATGTTCGCAAAGCGCGACATGTGCCCGTACAGGGTGGTGTGGCCACGACCGTGGTCGAGGATCACCACATTGCCGTAGCCGCGCTGCACGCCGGCGAACTGCACGCGCGCATCGCCGGCCGCCATGATCGGCGTGCCGGTGCGGGCGGCGTAGTCCACGCCCTTGTGCATGCGCATCTTGCCCAGCACCGGGTGCTTGCGCGCGCCGAAGGTCGAGCTCAGGCGCGCGAACGGGATCGGCATGCGGATGAAGCTCTTCTTCAGCGAGCGCCCATTGATGTCGTAGTACTCGGACTTGCCGTTGCGTTCGAAGCGGAAGCCCGAATAGGTCTTGCCGCCGGTGGTGAAGGTCGCTGCCAGGATCTTGCTGGTATCGACCTTTTCGCCCTCGCGCCAGGTCTCATCCATCACCACGCTGAAGCGGTCGCCCGGCTGCAGGTCCTTGGAGAAGTCGATGTCGTACTTGAAGATGTCGTCGGTCATGGTGGCGATCGCCGAGGGTGACAGCCCGGCCCGGCGCGCTGCGGCATACAGCGAACTGGTGATCTCACCACTGGTGACCACCGTGCGCGTGGAGGTCTCGCGCTTGGTCACGGTTTCCTTGATGTTGTCGCCGGCCAGGCTCAGCTCGACCCGGTTCTCGCCGTCGCGGTCGAAGCGGATGCTGCGCAGGTCGCCGGACAGCGGCATGTCGAAGGCGATCTCGGCGCCCGGACGCAGCTTCGTCAGCGATTCGCGGGCACCGGGGTGGTCCAGTACGCGGTGCAGGGTGGTCGCCGGAATGCCGGCCTGGTCGAACAGCTCGCTGAGGGTCTGGCCACGTTGTACGCGCAGGACCTGCCAGCTGTCACCGGGCACCTGCTGCTGGCGGGCCAGCGACAGCGGCGGCAAGGGCAGGGCCAGGCTGGTGTGGCTGTCGGCGTAGGGGGCGTCGATGGTGTGCGAGAAACCGGGGACGATCGTGGCGACCAGCGCACCGATGGTCGCGAACAGGCTGGCATGCATCCAGTGACGCCGGGTCCAGCGCTCATTGAAGGCGGCGGGAAGATGTTGCCTGAGCTTCCGATGCAGGGCGTTGTCGTGCAGGACGTGAAGGCGTTCCTGGAAGCGCTGCTTGCGTGCGCGCCCTTGTTCGGAGTTGTGCATCGGCGGTTTTTCCTGGCTGGCCCGGGAGCGCGGGCCTGAACGCCGGTTACCATAGACACCTGAGAAAAGCGCGTCAAACCCTTGTGCCCATTGGCTTTTGTGAAGCCAATCGGGTTAACTTGGCTTTAACACCCCCACACAAGAATCGGCGTTGCCGGGAGTAGTCACGTGTCCTCGATTGAAGAAGCCCTTTCCCTGATCGGCCGCGGTGCCGACGAGATCCTCAAGCTCGAGGATCTGCGTGCGCGCCTGCAGGAAGGCCGTCCGCTGCGGATCAAGGCTGGCTTCGACCCCACCGCGCCGGACCTGCATCTGGGTCATACGGTGCTGCTGAACAAGATGCGCCAGTTCCAGGACCTCGGTCATCAGGTCATCTTCCTGATCGGCGACTTCACCGGCATGATCGGCGACCCTTCGGGCAAGAGCCTGACCCGCAAGCCGCTCAGCCGCGACGATGTGCTGGCCAATGCCCGCACCTACGAGGAACAGGTGTTCAAGGTGCTGGACCGCAGCCGTACCGAAGTCCGCTTCAATTCGGAGTGGTTCGGCAGCATGGGGGCGGCCGACATGATCCGCCTGGCCGGCCAGCACACCGTGGCACGCATGCTCGAGCGCGACGATTTCGCCAAGCGCTACGCCGCACAGCAGTCCATCGCCATCCACGAGTTCCTGTACCCGCTGGTGCAGGGCTACGACTCGGTCGCCCTGGAGGCGGACGTCGAACTGGGCGGTACCGACCAGAAGTTCAACCTGCTGATGGGGCGTGGCCTGCAGGAACACCACGGGCAGAAGCCCCAGGTGGTGCTGACCATGCCGCTGCTGGAAGGCCTGGACGGCGTCAACAAGATGTCCAAGTCGCTGGGCAACTACATTGGCATCAGCGAGCCGGCCATCGACATCGTCACCAAGACCATGAAGGTGGACGATGCCCTGATGTGGCGCTGGATCGAACTGCTGTCCTTCGATATCAGCCAGGCCGAGGCCGCGCAGCTGCGGGAGCAGGTGGCCAGCGGCGGTCTCAACCCGCGCGTGGTGAAGCTGCGCCTGGCGCGGGAGCTGGCAACCCGCTTCCACGACGCAGCCGCCGCCGAACAGGCCATTGCCGGCTGGGAAGCGGCGGTGACCGGACAGGGCGACATCACCCAGTTGCCGCTGCAGGACGTGGCGATTCCGGCCGAAGGCCTGCGCATCGCGGCGCTGCTGACCGCTGCCGGGCTGACCCCGAGCAACTCCGAAGCCAACCGCAAGCTCAAGGAGCGCGCCGTCAAGGTGGATGGCGAGGTCGTGGAAGATGGTCAGCAGGTGCTGCAGCCGGGCTTCGAAGGCCTGCTGCAGGTCGGCAAGCGCACATTCGCCCGTGTGCGCCTGATCGCGGCCTGAGACCTGTCGGACAAGCGCCGGGCACGCGCCCGGCCGCTCGTGGCGCCGTTCATCGGGCGCCTGTCGGATGAACGGTGCCAACATCCGATGAAAAAAGTCGCCACACCCCCTTCACAAATGGGGCGAACAGGGACATACTTTCCCTCCCCCGTCGCAGGGCCCGCCAACAAGGGGCTTGAGCGACACAAGGGCCCCCACCACCCCGAACGAGATGATCGAACGAAGGTGTTGACGGACTGAAAAAGTCTGGCATAATGGGCGGCTCGCTACGAAGGAAACTTCGCAGCACACGGGAATGGCGCTGAGGCCACTTCCCCGGATCTTTGAAAGTATGCGCAGGTATCTTGTGAAGGCGCCTGCAGGAAGGATGACTGTCCATCTTGCAGACGTTTGATCAAGCAACTATTAATTGTTTTAAAGCAAGCGATACGTTGCCAGAATCATTCATCTGCAGCTTTAAATTTTTGCCTTCGGGCAATGCAG
>NZ_JBRRBV010000038.1:0-2366 GCF_056756445.1 Stenotrophomonas sp. STEN225
GACGTGCTGGTGGCCGAAACGCTGGATGGCGTCGAACAGATCGACGGCATCGGTTTCCAGTGGACGATCACGGCGCTGTCGCTGGATGCGGGCCTGCCGCTGGGCCCGCTGATCGGGCAGGGCGCGCTGCTGCAGATGCAGCGGGCCGACGGCAGCCTGCGGCCGTTGCATGGACGCATCACCGCCGCCGAGCGGCTGGGCAGCAATGGCGGGCTGGCGCGCTACCGGCTGCGCCTGCAGCCTTGGCTGGCGTTCCTGTCGCAGCGGGTGGACAGCTATGTGTTCCACGACAGGACGGTCGTGGAGATCGTCGAGGACATCTTCGCCGACTACGGTGGTCTGGCCCCGGCCTGGCGCTGGTCGCTGGCCGATGGCGGCCAGTACGCGCGGCGCAGCCTGACCACGCAGTACCAGGAAAGCGACCTGGCCTTCCTGCAGCGCCTGCTGGCCGAGGAAGGCATCTATTACTGGTTCGAGCACGCCGGTGACCCCGGCAGTGCCGACTTCGGCAGCCACACCCTGGTGCTGGCCGATCACAGCCATGACACCGCCGAGCTGGGCAGCGTGCGCTTCCATCGGCGCGATGAGAGCGAGCGCAGTGACAGCGTGCAGCAGTGGTCGACCGCGCACCGCTGGCGTCCGGGCAAGGTACAGCGTGCCACCTGGGACTACCGCACGCTGGAGCGCCGCCAGGCCAGCGCCGAAAGCGGGCAGGCCAACGACCTGGGCATCATCGACCGCGACACCTGTGGCCCCTACGGCTGGCAGGACAATGCCCGCGGCCAGCGCCGCGCGCAGCAGCACCTGGATGCGCTGCGCGTGCGCGCGCAGACCATCGAGGGTGCCGGCCAGTGGCGCACGCTGGCCCCGGGTGCACGGTTCGGCCTGTCGCAGCACCCGCAGGTGAGCCAGGACGCGCAGTTCCTGTGCCTGTCGGTGCAGCACCAGGCGCGCAACAACCTCGATGCCGATGTATTCGATGCGCTGGAGCAGACCCTGGGTCCGTCCAGCGTGGCCGCGCCGGCACTGCCGGGCGCGCTGTCGGGCCTGGCCAATGGGCGTGCGCCCGGTGAGGTCTCCACCGCCTTCTACGACAACCGCTTTGTGGCCATCCCGGCCGAAGTGACCTACCGGCCGCAGACCGACGATGGCCATGGCGCGCATCTGCATCCGCGGCCGACCATCACCGGCACGCTCAGTGCGATCGTGGTCAGCGATGGCGACCCGCTGCTGTCCGACCGCGACCACCGCATCAAGGTGCAGTTCCCGTGGCAGCGCGGCGGCAACGCCAGCAGCGGGCTGGCCCATCCGGGTGGGGACGACAATGCCCCGGCCACCGGGGGGGCCTGGACGTGGGTGCGGGTGATGACCCCATGGGCGGGCGACAACTGGGGCGGCGTGGTGCTGCCACGGCGCGGCCAGGAAGTGCTGGTGGCCTTCCTGGAGGGCGACATCGACCGTCCGGTGGTGGTCGGTGCGGTGTACAACGGCCGTGGCCAGCAGGACGCGCAGCACAACCAGATCAACGGTGGCGGTGCCAACGCCACCGGCAATGCGGCGGCATGGTTCGAGGGCAACGATCACGCCGCGGTGTATACCGGTTTCAAGAGCCAGGCGCTGGCCGACAGCCAGGGCGGGCAGGGCGGCTACCAGCAGCTGCGCTTCGATGACACGCCGGGCCAGGGTCGCGCGCAGCTGTCCACCACCCAGCACGAGACCACCCTGACCCTGGGCCATCTCAAGGGCGGCCAGGACAACGTGCGCGAGGGCGAGCGGGGCTTTGGTGTGGAACTGTCCACGCAGGCCCAGGGTGCACTGCGCGCCGGCCGTGGCCTGCTGCTGACCACCGAGCCGGGTACGCCGCAGCTGGCGGCGCCGCAGGCACTGAGCCAGTTGCAGGAAAGCCAGCAGCTGCTGCAGCAGCTGGCCGAGTCGGCGGCCAACCAGCAGGCACAGCTTCCGAGTGATCCCAACGAATTGCCGGTGGACACGACGCTGACCGAACTGCAGGAGACCCTGCGCGCCACTCACAGTGGCAGCGCGGCGGGCAGCATTGCCGGTGGCGACGGTGAAGCGCCGGGCTGGAGCGCGCCGGTCCTGCTGGGCAGTGGCGTGGCCGGCGTGCTGAGCCTGACCCCGGCCGACCAGGTGTGGGTGAGTGGCACCCACACTACGCTGGCCAGCGGCGTGGCACTGAACTGGATGACCCAGGGGTCACTGACGATGGCCGTGGCCGGCGGCCTGGTGCTGTACACCGCCGGCATGGAACCCAGCGGCGAGAGCCCGAACCAGGAGCGCGGCATCGCGCTGCATGCTGCACAGGGCAAGGTGAGTGCGCGTGCGCACAAGAACCAGGCGATCGTGGC
>NZ_JBRRBV010000039.1:0-1636 GCF_056756445.1 Stenotrophomonas sp. STEN225
CAGCTGGGTGACGGTGGCATTGGCATCGTCACGCATCCGTGCGAACACGCCGTTGAACTGCCCGTCCATGCGCGCGGTGAGGTCCCCGGCAGCGATCGACTGCAGCAGCTGTGACAGCTTGCCGAGGTTCTCATCGCTGACTGCCATCATCGCGTTGAGGTTTTCCAGCATGGTGCGGAAATCGTGATCGAAGCGCTGTGCGTCGCCGCGACGGCTGAAGTCACCGGCAGCGGCGGCGCCGGCCAGCTGCTTGATCTCGGCATTGATGCGGCCGAGGTTGTCCTTGACGGTATCGACGGCGTGGGTCATCGCCGCCTTCTCGCCCGGGTAGCGGGCGATATCACGGCTCAGATCGCCGATGGCGTATTGCTGGACGACATCGAGCACATCATGAAGGGTCTGCACGTGGCCCCCGACCAGCGCATTGGTCTCCTGCACCATCAGCCCATACTCGCCGGGGAATGCGCTGGCATCGATGCGGTAGCTGAGTTCACCGGCGTCGTGGCGACGTGCCATCTCGCGTTGGCCACCGATCACGGCGTGCAGCTGCCGCTGCATGGCGGACATCGCATCCAGCAGGCGGCCGGGCTCGTCATGCGGCTGCGGGCCGATATGGCTGTCCAGTCTGCCAGCGGCGATGCCTTCGGCCACGGCCGTAGCCTGCTTCAACGGTACCGCGATGCGGTTGCCGATCAGCCAGCTCAAGGCCAGCACGATCAGAACCACCACGCCACCGGAGATCGCCATGATCGTGGTGAACACCAGGGCCTGCTTCTGCACGTCGTCCGTGTAGACGCCACTGCTGATGACCCAGTTCCACGGCGCGAACAGCCCGGCATAGGCGATCTTGCCGACGGTGCCTTCGCTGCCGGGCTTGGCCCAGCGGTAGTCGACGAAGCCGCCCCCGGCCTTGGCTGCCTCGACCTGCTGGTAATAGATGCGCACCCCTTCATCGGTGCGGAAATCCTTCATGTCCTTGCCGACCAGGTCCTTGCGGAACGGGTGCATGAGTACCCGGTAGCCGGTGTCGTAGACGTTGTAGTAGTAGGTGTCGTTCTCGGCACGCATCCTCTCCAGCGCCTGCAGGGCGGCGGCCTTGGCTGCCTCTTCGCTGAGCTCGCCGGTACCGGCCAGGCGGTGGTAGTGCTGGACAATGCCGTAACTCAGTTCGACCTGGGTCTTCAGCGAGGTCTTGCGCGTTTCAGTCAGGTCGAGGTACTGCATGCGGGCGGCGATCACCGACAGCGCGACCACGCCCAGCGCGATGAGCAGCGTGAGCAGATTGAGCTTGCGCCGGACGGAGAGATTGCTGAAGTAGTGTTGCCAGCGATGCATGAGGTTCATCGAGCAGGACCAGTTTGAAGCAGGCGGGCGGCGCCGAGCCGGCCACGGCGGAATACACCATGACACCCCCGTTATCGGCCGCGGGCGCGCGGGATTGAGGTGGAGTGCCGGAACGCATTCAGGTTTCCTTGCAGCGGCGGCTGCGGCGCTGCCTGCGGCAGGCTTTTGAAGCGACGGCAACGGCAACGGCAACGGCAACGGCAGGTCATGGCGATGGGGTGTCATGGATTGGCCGGGTCGGGGTGGGCAGGCAGGACACGCCGTGAACCCATCCATGGGGGCTCGATGGCGC
>NZ_JBRRBV010000040.1:0-1432 GCF_056756445.1 Stenotrophomonas sp. STEN225
TTCCGCCGGGCATGGCCCGGCGCCACCAGACACAAAAAAGCCCCGACCAGGGCCGGGGCTTTTCATCAAACATGGTGCCGGAAACAGGAGTCGAACCTGCGACCTACGCATTACGAATGCGCCGCTCTACCAACTGAGCTATTCCGGCCGAGCACGCGATTTTACGGGCTCCCCTGCCCGGTGGTCAATCCACCCTCGGTCAGCCTGCCTCCACCCGGTTCGCGCATGCCCGCCCGGCTGCGAAATCCGCCAAGTTGCCCAGCGTGATCGCCGAGATCTCCTGCAGGGCCTCCACGGTGAAGAAGCCCTGATGGCCGGTCACCAGTACGTTGGGGAAGGTCATCAGGCGCTGGAATGCTTCATCGTCGATGATTTCCCCGGAGAGATCCTGGAAGAACAGGGCGCTTTCCTGCTCGTAGACATCAATTGCCAGGTGGCCCAGCCGGCGTGATTTCAGCGCGCGGATGACCGCATGGGTATCGACCAGACCGCCACGCGAGGTGTTGACCAGCATGGCACCCGCTTTCATCTGCGCCAGCGACGCATCGTTGATCAGGTGATGGGTGTCCGCCGTCAATGGGCAGTGCAGCGACACGATGTCGGCGCGGGACAACAGCTCGGCCAGAGCCACGTTTTCTCCCAGCCCGACGAAGGATGCCGATGGACAGGGATCATGGCCCAGCACCGTGCAGCCCAGGCCCTTGAAGATGCGCGCCGTCGCCAGACCGATCTTGCCGGTGCCGACGATGCCGACGGTGCGGCCATGCAGGGTGTGCCCAAGCAGGCCATCGAGCATGAAGTTGCCTTCGCGCACGCGGTTGTAGGCGCGATGTGTCTGCCGGTTGAGGGTCATCACCAGGGCCAGTGCATGCTCGGCGACGGCCTCAGGTGAGTAGGCCGGCACGCGCGCGACGAACAGGCCCAGCGACGTCGCAGCGGCGAGATCGACGTTGTTGAAGCCGGCGCACCGCAGCAGCACGGCGCGCACGCCCTGAGCGTGCAGGGCCTGCAGCACAGGGGCATCAAGACGATCATTGACGAACACGCAGACGGCGTCGCAGCCCTGTGCCAGCGTGGCGGTATGCAGGTCGAGCGCGGCATCGAAGCAGACGAACGCGAAATCCTGTTCTGCGGCGCCGCGTTGATTGGCCTCGTCAAGAAAGCGGCGATCATAGGGCCGGGCGCTGAAGACTGCGATCTGCATGGAGGGGCCTGGGTGGAATTCCATGCCGAACCATACCGCAGCAGCGTGCGTCCTGGGATGGCACCGGCGATGCGGGCATCGCCGGTGCCGCCGGCCACTCAGAACCGGTAACCCAGGCCCAGCTGCACACCATTCTGCAGCTGGCCGTCGCGGCGCTCGCCCACATAGTCGACCATCACCGACAGCCGCTCGCTGGCCCGGCTGGTCACACCCAGGTTCCAGCTCAGC
>NZ_JBRRBV010000041.1:0-883 GCF_056756445.1 Stenotrophomonas sp. STEN225
CCCAGCTGCACACCATTCTGCAGCTGGCCGTCGCGGCGCTCGCCCACATAGTCGACCATCACCGACAGCCGCTCGCTGGCCCGGCTGGTCACACCCAGGTTCCAGCTCAGCACCTGCTCGCCCACCGTCTGGCTGTTGCTGCCGAACACCAGATCCGGCGCCGCCGCAAAGCCGGTGCTGTAGCGGGCCTGCGTATCCCCCAGCTCCTTCTGCCACACCACCCGCGCCCGCGGGGTGATGCGCTCGCCGTTGTTGCCCTCGAAGGTCTTGAACAGCTGCAGGCCCGCACCGACCCGGATGCTCTCCAGGCTGCCGCCACGCCCGGCCAGCGCCGCCACGCCCTGCCCTTCGTTGAACCGCGTCGCGGAGGTGCGCGCATAGTCCACCACCGGCAGCAGCGGCTGGATCACCACGCCCTTGCCGCGGGTGAAGGAGAACGCATGTTCCACCCGCGCGGAGATCGCATCGTTGCTGTACTTCGCACGCAGCGGGTCCTGCAGGCCCTCGATGCCGGCGATGCTGCGCCGGGTGTCGTGGCGCAGGTCGGTGTAGCGCACCGCCGCGGACAGATAACCGCGCGCGTAGATCGCGTCCAGATAACCGCCCACATCCAGCGCACGCACGTTGCCGGTGAAGCGGGAGGCGCCACGGGCCTTGGTCGACATGTCCGCGGCCGCCACGCTCACGCCCAGGCCGACACGGTCATCGGCCAGGCGCGCATCGGCACCGACCACGATGCCGCCCACGGTATGGCTCATCCCGGCCACGCCGGCATCGGCATCGATGCGGCCATGGCTGGCGAAGCCGCGTGCCCACAGACCGTGGCCACGCTGGCCATCACCGCTGGCCCCCGCACCTGCTGCCGTCGGCTCGACCAGATGCA
>NZ_JBRRBV010000042.1:0-642 GCF_056756445.1 Stenotrophomonas sp. STEN225
CAGCTGCTGCAGTCGATCGCTGCCGGGGACCTCACCGCGCGCATGGACGGGCAGTTCAACGGCGTGTTCGCACGGATGCGTGACGATGCCAATGCCACCGTCACCCAGCTGACCCGCATCGTTGGCCAGATCCAGGCCAGCGCCTCCAGCATCACCCTGGCCGCCGGCGAAATTGCCTCGGGCAACAACGACCTGTCGCGCCGCACCGAACAGCAGGCCGCCAACCTGGAAGAAACCGCCGCCTCGATGGAGGAACTGACCTCCACCGTGCGCCAGAATGCCGAGCACGCCCGCCAGGCCAACCAGCTCGCCATCGGTGCCCATGGCGTCGCCTCCCAGGGTGGCGAAGTGGTCGGCCAGGTGGTCACCACCATGTCCGCCATCGAAGCCTCCTCGAAGAAGATCGCCGAGATCATCAGCGTCATCGACGGCATCGCCTTCCAGACCAACATCCTGGCCCTGAACGCCGCGGTCGAGGCCGCCCGTGCCGGTGAACAGGGCCGCGGCTTTGCGGTGGTCGCCAGCGAAGTACGCACCCTCGCCCAGCGTTCGGCCGCTGCCGCCAAGGAGATCAAGGGCCTGATCGACGACTCGGTGGGCAAGGTCGCCGATGGTTCTGCGCTGGTGCACAAGGCCGGGGCC
>NZ_JBRRBV010000043.1:0-519 GCF_056756445.1 Stenotrophomonas sp. STEN225
ATGCGTAGGTCGCAGGTTCGACTCCTGTTTCCGGCACCATGTTTGATGAAAAGCCCCGGCCCTGGTCGGGGCTTTTTTGTGTCTGGTGGCGCCGGGCCATGCCCGGCGGAATACGAGTTCCCCAGCAGTGCCAGCCCCATGGCGGGCAGCCCGCAGCTTCCGAGCCTCGCGACCCGCTGGCCCCTCCGGCTTCCCAGGCGCTTAGCTCCTCGCACAGTTCCTGACGTGGCAACCGCAGCCGGTCATTCCTGTGCTATGAATACCCAGCCTTGCTTCAAGGCTCTTTCAGGGATTGGAAGGATGCGCAGGTTCGGGGGAACTGCGGGCGGTGTGTCGACCCGCTTCAGGGGGTTTGAAGATCGAATTCGGAAGCTGGGGGCATTGGGCGCCTGGCTGTGCTGCGTGCTGCTGCTCGGCCTTGGCGTGTCGCCAGCCGCAATTGCCCAGACGACGGTGACGTACATCCACACGGACGCGCTGGGCTCGGTCGTGGCCGAGAGCGATGCCAACGGCAACGTG
>NZ_JBRRBV010000044.1:0-517 GCF_056756445.1 Stenotrophomonas sp. STEN225
TCGAAAGGTCGCTAAAGAACATTGATGAGAATTGCGTCCCCATCGTCTAGAGGCCTAGGACATCACCCTTTCACGGTGGCGACCGGGGTTCGAATCCCCGTGGGGACGCCACTCATCACGAACAACGAGGACCCGGCCGATAACCGGGTCTTTTTTGTTCACCGCCAACCGGCATTCAGGTTGTGGCGTCACGGTAGTCTCCCGGATCGTATGCGGGGCGCCGGAACGAAAAAGCTCAAAAGGCTTCCACAAACGTGAACACGCAGGTATGATAGGCGGCTCGGTAACACGGGGCCATAGCTCAGCTGGGAGAGCGCCTGCATGGCATGCAGGAGGTCAGCGGTTCGATCCCGCTTGGCTCCACCACTTTCGACATTAGGCCGTCGAAAGTTCTACAACTTGAAGTTTTTCGTGCGTCCCCATCGTCTAGAGGCCTAGGACATCACCCTTTCACGGTGGCGACCGGGGTTCGAATCCCCGTGGGGACGCCAATTTCTGAAAACCCCGGCTTCGGCCG
>NZ_JBRRBV010000045.1:0-509 GCF_056756445.1 Stenotrophomonas sp. STEN225
TAATAGTTGCTTGATCAAACGTCTGCAAGATGGACAGTCATCCTTCCTGCAGGCGCCTTCACAAGATACCTGCGCATACTTTCAAAGATCCGGGGAAGTGGCCTCAGCGCCGTTCCCGTGTGCTGCGAAGTTTCCTTCGTAGCGAGCCGCCCATTATAGCCGGCTTTTCCGCTTCGTCAACACCTTTTTCAAGGCCGTCACACCGGGGTGGACGTTGTTGCCGGAGCTGCTTCGTCGTTGGCCCCAAGGGGCTTTCGTCGTTGCGAGCCGCCTATTATGGCAGGCCTTTCAGCTTTGTCAACAACTTGTTTGAGGAACTTGAAGCTCTTCGTGAAGTTGTTGCCGCAAGTCCAGGTCAAAACCAGGTGCCTGCAAAAAAAGGAAAACCCCGCTGCGTCAGCAGCGGGGTTTTGGGTATAAACCCTGGCGATGACCTACTCTCGCATGGCTTGAGCCACACTACCATCGGCGCAGCTGCGTTTCACTTCCGAGTTCGGGATGGGATCGGG
>NZ_JBRRBV010000046.1:0-328 GCF_056756445.1 Stenotrophomonas sp. STEN225
CCCGATCCCATCCCGAACTCGGAAGTGAAACGCAGCTGCGCCGATGGTAGTGTGGCTCAAGCCATGCGAGAGTAGGTCATCGCCAGGGTTTATACCCAAAACCCCGCTGCTTACGCAGCGGGGTTTTTCCTTTTAATGAAGGCACTGCATTTTCCGGGTGGCTTCCGCCCCAAGGGCAAGATCGCGAAGCTGGCGCCGCAGGCGCTGCTGCAACCGTCTCCCTGGTGAAATTAGCGCTGTGGAACCACCCGATCCCATCCCGAACTCGGAAGTGAAACGCAGCCGCGCCGATGGTAGTGTGGCTCAAGCCATGCGAGAGTAGGTCATC
>NZ_JBRRBV010000047.1:0-223 GCF_056756445.1 Stenotrophomonas sp. STEN225
GACTGTCCATCTTGCAGACGTTTGATCAAGCAACTATTAATTGTTTTAAAGCAAGCGATACGTTGCCAGAATCATTCATCTGCAGCTTTAAATTTTTGCCTTCGGGCAATGTAGTTTTAAGTGAAGAGTTTGATCCTGGCTCAGAGTGAACGCTGGCGGTAGGCCTAACACATGCAAGTCGAACGGCAGCACAGAGGAGCTTGCTCCTTGGGTGGCGAGTGGC
>NZ_JBRRBV010000048.1:0-220 GCF_056756445.1 Stenotrophomonas sp. STEN225
TGTCCATCTTGCAGACGTTTGATCAAGCAACTATTAATTGTTTTAAAGCAAGCGATACGTTGCCAGAATCATTCATCTGCAGCTTTAAATTTTTGCCTTCGGGCAATGCAGTTTTAAGTGAAGAGTTTGATCCTGGCTCAGAGTGAACGCTGGCGGTAGGCCTAACACATGCAAGTCGAACGGCAGCACAGAGGAGCTTGCTCCTTGGGTGGCGAGTGGC
>NZ_JBRRBV010000049.1:0-218 GCF_056756445.1 Stenotrophomonas sp. STEN225
AGCTCGGATACGTCGGCGCGGGTGAAGCGGATGGCGTGGGCCACGCCCGCCACTTCGGCATTCTCGCGTGCCGCTTCGATCGCCGTCGGATCGATGTCGCTGCCGTGGATCTCCTGCTCCGGCGAGGTGAGCTCGGATACGTCGGCGCGGGTGAAGCGGATGGCGTGGGCCACGCCCGCCACTTCGGCATTCTCGCGTGCCGCTTCGATCGCCGTCGG